>JAYSLX010000243.1:0-44002 GCA_043725245.1 Geobacteraceae bacterium
TCAAGCCGCGTCAGCAAGCCCCACAAACTCGTCCTGATGGAACAATTTCTCCAGGTCGAGCAGTATGAGCAACTTATCGCCGGAGCGACCTACACCCATCAGGCATTCTGATTCAAACCCCTTTATGACTTCAGGGGTGGGGGAAATCTGATCAGTCGAAAGTTTCATCACATGGGAAACCTTGTCCACCACAAGTCCAACAGTCACCTTGCCGAAAGAGACTACCACGATTCGACGGCTCTGCTCATTCAGATTCTCCGCAAAGGGGAGATGCATCCTCTTTCGGAAGTCGATGATCGGGATAATCTTGCCGCGAAGATTGATGATCCCTTCCACATAATCAGGGGTATTCGGCATCACGGTAATCTCTACCATCCGTATGATCTCCTGCACCTTGAGGATGTCCACACAGAACTCCTCAGAAGCGACAGTGAATCCAACCATATGCATAGAGTCCCCAGCCCCCTTGCCGCCATTTATAACCTGAGTAGATACATCGTATGCCATTGTTGCCCCCGCTTTATTCCGTTGTTTATCAAGGTAACTCACAATTCAGTTAAGTCAATTATCGGGAAAACGCCAGTACAACTTGAGATTAATTTGCGCTATAGTTTGAACTGTCCCACCAGCCGTTGCAGATCTTCCGCAAGTTTCGCCAGCTCCCCTGCAGCAGATGAAGATTCCTGTGCTCCTTTGGCTGTTTCCTGTACCACTTCAGTAATCTGGTGGATATTATTGCTGATCTCGCCAGTGGTGGCGGTCTGTTCTTCTGCTGCAGTAGCAACCTGGTTTACCTGCATGGTGACGGCGTTGATCTGTTCAAGGATATCCTGCAGCGCCTGACCGGACTTGGCTGCCTCTGCTGTGCCGCTCTCGACCTCCCTGACCCCTTCTTCCATGGCCGCAACTGCGCTTTTCGTCTCTGTTTGAATAGCCTTGATCATCTCGCCGATCTCGCGGGTCGCCTTGGTGGTCCGTTCGGCCAGCGCACGTACCTCGTCTGCAACCACGGCAAAACCGCGCCCCTGCTCTCCGGCTCGGGCCGCCTCGATTGCAGCGTTAAGCGCCAGCAGATTGGTCTGGTCGGCAATGTCCTGAATCGTGCCGATGATGGCGCCGATCTGGTCACTCCGTGCACCGAGGCTCTCGACGTTCTTCGCCGTTGACTGAACCCGGCTGGCGATGCGTTGCATCACCTGAACGGTTCGGTCGACCACCTCTGCGCCGCTGGATGCTGCGCTGCTTGCCTGGTTGCCTCCTTCGGCCGCCATCTGGCAGTTCTGGGCGATATCGCCGCTGGTGGCAGACATCTCTTCGCCGGCAGTGGCAACGGTGGAAGCCTGGGCCGCAACCTCTTCGGCGCCGGTGGCTATCTGTTCTGCCGTTGCCATCAACTGGTTGGCGGCAGAGGCAACCTGGACGGCATTCCCCGCAACCTGACCGATGATGCCGTGGAGCTTATCGACAAAGACATTGAACCAGCGGCAGGTCTCACCCAGTTCGTCCTTTGAGCTGACATCGAGTCGTTTGGTCAGATCACCCTCACCCTGGGCGATATCCTGGAACATTGAGCGCATTCTGTCGAGCGGGACAGTGATGCTCCGGGTAATCAGCACGGCGCAGGCAATGGCCATCAGGATTGCAAAGACACAAGCGATAATCAGCCAGGTATAGGCGGATTTTACGAGTGCCTGCGACTCCTTGTAACGAAAGTCAACCCGTCCTGCCTGATAATCGCTTATTTCTCCTGCGGCCTTCAGGAGTGGAGAAATCTTTGGCTCGACCTCTGTTGAAAGGACCTTGTCGGCATCAGCCTGCTTTCCACTCAAGGCAAGTTCAATAGCCTTGTTGTTAAACCCGGCTAATTCCTTGATGGCCTGTTTCATGTTCTCGATGAGAACCTTCCCTTTTTCATTTTTCTCCAAATCATCAAGCTTTTTAATCGACTCGCGGTAACGCGCTCTCTGTTCCTCAATATACTTTTGCACCTTGCCTCTGAAGACCGGATCCTCGATGGCAACAATCATAATTACTGATCTGGATACATTCTGGATGGACTCCATGGCTGCAGAGGCTGCCTGAGCTTTGGGGAAATTGCCATTGGCAATATGATCCAGCTGCTCATTAATTTTTCCAATCTGCACATACGCAAACACCGTCAAAAATCCGATTAAAACAATCATACAGACAAAACCAATCCCCAGCCTGATACCGATTTTCAGATTTTTCATGAGCGGGTTTTTCTCCTTTTCACAGATTGTCAATCGTCTTCATTTCCTTAAACAGCAATGCGACGGGATAACGGGTCCTTACCTATGGCTACGTTAATTGCAGATCGACAGCAGTTTTCTAATCTTTAGATATATATTGCGTATAAACGAGATTACCGGAACCCATTGAAAGCACATTGCTTTTCTCGGCTGTTTTTTATAGGATGAAGCGAACTGAGAACATGATACGGGAGAAATCGATGACACGCAGACTTCCAGCCGAATGGGAACCCCAGGATGGGGTACTCCTTGCCTGGCCTCACTCCGGAACTGATTGGCTACCGATGCTTGCTGAAGTGGAGCCAGTTTTTACTGACATAACACGTGAAATCAGCCTGGTAGAGAAAGTTCTGATCGTAACCCCTGATCCTGCAATGGTCGAGTCCCGGCTGGTAGGCGCCGGAGCAAACCTTGCCAATATCCGGATCTACCAGATCGACACCAATGACAGCTGGTCAAGAGACTTCGGCCCTATCTCCGTACTGGACCAGCGAGAACCAAAACTGCTCAACTTCGGTTTCAACGGCTGGGGGCTGAAGTTCCCTGCGTACCTTGATAACTGCGTCACCAGTCACCTCTACACGGCAGGTGCTTTCAGCGATCTCCCGCTGGAGACAGTTGGTCTGATACTGGAAGGGGGAAGCATAGAGAGCGACGGGGGCGGTACCATCCTGACCACTGCAGAGTGCCTGTTAAGCACTAACCGTAATCCACACCTCTCACGACAGGATATTGAAGCAGCACTCCATCGGAACCTGGGGGCAGACAGGGTTCTCTGGCTGGAGAACGGCTACCTTGCCGGCGACGACACCGACTCGCACATAGACACCCTTGCCCGTCTTGCACCTGATGACACAATCGTTTACATCACATGTCAAGACCCGGATGACGAGCACTTTCAGACCCTTACGGCAATGGAGGAAGAGCTTGCCGCATTCCGCACCCGTGAGGGTCGTCCATACCGCCTACTGCCGCTCCCCTGGCCAAAGGCACATTTCGACGAAGAAGGTCAACGATTGCCGGCCACCTATGCAAACTTCCTGGTACTCAACGATGCAGTTCTCGTCCCGACTTACCGGGATCCTTCAGATCCGCTGGCTCTGGAGGTCATCAGGAAGGCATTTCCTGATCGCCGGGTAACCGGTATTGACTGCCTGCCGCTGCTATGGCAACACGGATCGCTGCACTGTGTAACCATGCAGCTGCCGAAGGGAACTCTGGCATGAACACCATGAAAGTCGGCCTGATACAACAGTCCTCCACTCCCGACCGTGCAGAGAACGTCGCAAAGAGCATTGCCGGAATCCGCAGAGCAGCTGCTCAAGGAGCAGAACTCATGGTGTTGCAGGAGCTTCACTGCGGACCATACTTCTGCCAGACAGAGGAGACCGGGGCATTCGACCTGGCAGAGGCGATTCCCGGACCGGCGACCGAAGAGTTCGGCCGACTGGCCAAGGAGCTGGGGCTGGTAATCGTTACGTCGCTCTTCGAAAGGCGTGCACCGGGACTCTACCACAACACCGCAGCCGTTCTGGAGCGCGACGGCTCCATTGCCGGAATTTACCGTAAAATGCATATTCCCGACGACCCGGGTTTCTATGAAAAGTTCTACTTCACCCCTGGAGATCTGGGTTTCGTACCGATCAGGACCTCAGTCGGAATGCTGGGGGTACTGGTCTGCTGGGACCAGTGGTACCCGGAGGCAGCGCGCCTGATGGCGCTTGCCGGAGCAGAAATCCTCATCTATCCGACAGCGATTGGTTGGGAGCCTGACGACCCAGAAGAAGAAAAGGAGCGCCAGCTTGAGGCCTGGATAACGGTCCAGCGGAGCCACGCCATTACCAACGGAATACCAGTGCTCAGCATAAACAGGGTCGGGTTCGAACCGTCACCAAAAGGCGACGGCGGGATTCAGTTCTGGGGGAACAGTTTCGCAGCAGGTCCTCAGGGAGAGTTTCTCGCTAAAGCTGGAAACAATACTGAAGAGTTGCTTTTGGTAGAGATAGAGCCCTCCAGGAGCGAAGCGGTCCGTCGAATCTGGCCTTTTCTTCGCGATCGGCGGATAGATGAATATGGGGATCTGGTGAAACGGTACAGGGATTAATACAGGGGGAAATATATACTTCTTGCTATTAAAGGTACATTACTGCATTATAGATAATATCTAATTTATCAGAATTAACGACTATATCAGTGCTCACGTATTTAGTAACTTCTGAATTGTTTTATTGTAACACACACCATCCCTCCAGACAGATGAGGTAGAAGAAAAATGTTAATCAAAACCGGTATCATTGTAAGCCACACAGGCGCACTTGAATGGGGCGCCGGCAAAGTAATACATGTGTCGGCAGACAAGGCAACCATTGATTTCAGTGACGGCATAAGCCGGAAAATAGCCGCCTCTCATTTCAACATTCTTCAACCCGCCGCCGCTGACTCTTATTCGCCTCCACCTCAAGCCGAACCTGTCGCTAAGGTACGAGCAGCCCGAACGGTAAAAAAGAAGAAAGTACTCCTAGCCGAAGCATGATAAAAGCACTCCACCAAGCCTAACGAATCTATATACCAAGAAATTTTCAACCACAGATAAAAAAGGACCACTGCGCAATTCAGTGGTCCTTTATATTTTCTGAAGATCTATCTTCTCCTCGAGCGAAGGTTCTTATTCAGTCTCCAGAACGGAAGATAGATGACAATCCGCAGAGGAGATGACTCAGAATAAAATCTTCCGAACTGCTTCTAGAAGTTCAGCATTGGAACTCGATTTTGTCAGGTAGCCGTCTGCCCCTGTTTTTTCCATCAGTAAATGTAGCTCTTCAGCAGTCTTTGAAGAATAATAGAGAATCGGAATCATCTGTGTTTCCTTATTCCTCTTCAAAACATTTACCATGGTATCCCCTTGAATCAGAGGCATGTTCACGTCAATAATAATAAGGGATGGCTTCTTACCGGCAAGGATGGAGCTGAAAGCATCACCGCTGCTGCTGGCGGTGCAGATCTCGTACCCCTCTTCCTCCAGCAGATCCTTTACTATCTGGAGCGTTAATCGACAGTCGTCAATTACTATAATACGATTTTTGTCCACTACATACTTGTCTGTCATGTTTGCCGGATTCATGGTCAAGTCCACCGATTTACTGAGTATAACTTCCAGGCATTACGAAATAAGTTCTGACACGAACCGACGATATTCATACCGAAAATATACCAGTTCAGCCTGCGTTTGCAAGGTACCGACTCCCCGATAAATCGATTCAATGAATTACTAACTTGATTTTGCACTCTATTGCTGGTACAAAATTTGGTGCATTCTTACCATCAATTTAAATATATTTAACGATAATAGCCTAATTTTAAAGCTAGTTACAGTCAAATTGAATTCCTCGTTAGGATGAGGCGTTAGCACAAACAGAAGCTACTGCCCAGAAACGTCGAAAGACGCCAATGTGGTAGAACAGGTCTGGCCGGATTAAGGCTTTACTTAAGGTAGCTGGTGATTTCACCTACGTTGTGCTCTGCCGAAACTCGACCAGGGGGAACCTGTGTCGCAGTTTGTGCGAGCTCTTCCCTGTGGAAGGGCTTTTGTTGTTTTGGGGGTCGGTCATGAACGGTATGGTCAGCGAACTGTTTATCAGCTCCCTTCTAGGTAAGAGGGTTATCAATGACCTTGGACAAGAGGTCGGGACTCTTCTCGACCTGATCATGGTACCAGGTGAAACCTTCCCTTCAGTGTCGCATCTGGTTCTCAAGAACAGACGAGGCTGGTGTCTGGCCTCCTGGGAACAGATTTCTCTCTTCAATCGTGCAGTGATATCGCTTTCACGAGTCACAACCGACACTCTCGCTCCATATAGCCCGACAGAAGGAGAGATTTTCATCAAGCGGGACATCCTGGATAAGCAGATCGTCGACGTCGACGGCGCTAAAGTCGTCAGGGTAAATGATGTCAAACTTGGCAGATTCAATGAGCAACTCTGTATTTTCTCTGTGGATATAGGGTTTCGAGGCCTTCTCAGACGCCTTGGCTACGAGAGGCTCGGTGACTCGGTGGCACGGCTCCTCAGGCAACAGATCCCAACTTCCGAGATCAGCTGGCAGTTCGTCCAACCGCTCGAGATGCACACCTCGCGACTGGCACTGACCGTGGCTCGCGACCAGATGAAAGAGCTTCACCCTGCGGACCTCGCCGACATCATCGAACAGCTCCCGCTCACAAATATCCAGACCGTACTCGACTCTATCGACACCGAAACCACCGGTGAGACCCTCTTTGAGCTTGAACCTGAGTTCCGGAACAAGGTTATAGAACAGTTGGGGAGCGAGCAGGCCTCGGACATTCTGGAAGAGATGTCCCCCGATGAAGCGGCTGACGTGCTTGGCGATCTCTCAGAGGAGAAGGCCCAGGAACTTCTGGGACTGATGGAGGCAGACGAAGCCGAAGAGATTCAGGAACTGATGGAACACGAGGAAGACTCGGCAGGTGGCTTGATGAACTCGGAGTTTCTTACCCTTGACCGCGATATGACTATTGATGAGGCACTCTGCCAGGTCCGACTGATGGCCCCTGACATCGATACCATCTACTACGCCTACGTCCTGGATCAGGACGACCGCCTGGAAGGGGTGGTGAGCCTCAAGGATCTCCTTGTCAACCCTTCCGTCAGTTCAATCGCGGAGATCATGGTCGACAATGTGAAACATGTCATGGTCGACTCTGAACCTGATGAGATCTATCATATTCTGACAAAGTACAACCTTATTGCCGTGCCGGTTCTGGACGAAGAAGAAAAAATGGCCGGGATCATAACGGTCGACGATATCCTCCAGCACTTCCTCCCCCATCTGACGCGCCGCAAGCGTTACCTTCACCATTAAAGGAAGTTTCAGATATGTTCACCGGCATAAGCATTCTCAGATTCTTCAAGCCACTGGTCAAGGTCAACAGGAAGAACGTCCTTCTGTTCCTTGCCATTCTCGGCCCGGGAATCATCACCGCCAACGTGGACAACGATGCAGGAGGAATCACCACATACTCCCTGGCCGGTGCACAGTTCGGTTATGCCATCCTCTGGGTGATGATTCCCACTACCGTTGCATTGGTTGTAATACAGGAGATGTGCGCCCGGATGGGGGCAGTAACCGGCAAAGGCCTCTCGGACCTGATCCGCGAGAGCTACGGGGTGAAGGTGACCTTCTACGTGATGGTGGCACTGCTTCTTACCAACCTCGGGAACTCGGTCTCAGAGTTTGCCGGCATCGCTGCAAGTCTTGAGATCTTCGGCATCAGCAAGTATATTTCGGTCCCGCTAGGTGCCCTGCTGGTCTGGCTGCTTGTCGTAAAGGGATCGTACAAACTCGTGGAAAAGGTCTTTCTGGTTGCATGCATGGTCTACATCGCCTACCCCATAGCCGCCTTCATGGCCGGACCAGACTGGAAGACCATCATGACGGCCACGGTAGTCCCCACACTGAAGGCAGATAGCGCCTACCTGATGACCATAATCGGCGTGGTTGGCACCACCATCGCACCGTGGATGCAATTCTACCAGCAGGCGGCCGTAGTGGAGAAAGGCATAACCATTGACCAGTACGCATTTTCACGGCTCGACGTTTTTGTCGGCTGCGTAATGGCTATTGTGGTCGCTTTTTTCATCGTGGTGGCCTGCGCTTCAAGCATACATATCCAAGGTCTTAAAATAGAGACAGCTGCAGATGCCGCACTGGCACTGAAACCTTTGGTGGGGAGTTACGCATCCACCCTGTTTGCATTCGGGCTTTTCAACGCCTCGATCTTTGCCGCCTGCATCCTCCCACTCTCAACGACCTACTATATCTGCGAAGGGATGGGTTGGGAATCAGGTATCGACAAGAATTTTCGTGAAGCCCCGCAGTTCTTCTGGCTCTACACTGCCATCATCATACTGAGCGCCACATTGATCCTGATCCCTAACACACCGCTTATCACCATCATGTTTCTCTCCCAGGTGGTTAACGGCATAATGCTCCCCTTTGTGCTGATTTTCATCCTCCTGCTGATCAATAACAAACGGCTCATGGGTCGTTACACGAACCGCATAACCTTCAACCTCATCGCCTGGATCACCGTCGTTATTATGATACTCCTCACCATACTTATGACCGTTGACCTGGTAGTTCCCGGAGCCATGGGGAAAATTATCGGTAAATAATTTTTCCTAAAGTAATGCTTCGGATTGCCGATTGTTCCCATACGACACAAGATGTAAGCTCTTGACAGAATCAACAGAAACGCTATACTGAAATCGTAAGTTAAAGTTATTTTATAATTTGCTCTGGGCTGCAGGTAAGACCAATTAAGGAACCTGACTATTAAAGTCACTAACAACCCAAGTCCAAGCGTGGTGAGCAGGCCCTCAGCAGAGAGGGAAGCCTGAAACGCCTTCTCGGGTAACGATGGAACCCAGGTCAGTGACTTAATCAGCTACGGCACTCTGGAGCTTGTACCACAAGAAAAGCCCGGTCGAATTCGACCGGGCTTTTCTTGTGTATCTCCAACAGCTTCATCGCAGGTCCTGTGGCACCCCTGCCTTGCCTGCCTTTTCCTTAAGATTATCCAGTCGTTTGCTGGCAGCCGACGCCTGCTCTTCCATTAACTTTTTGGTGTTTTCCAGAGATTTGAACTCAGACCTGGACATCTGGTCAGTTTTTGCGAGCCGCGCATTGATCGCATCTATCTGTTCCCTGATGCTTTTAAGTTCGAACCTGGCCTTTGCAAACTCCTCGCTCCAGTAGGCCTCATCCTTGCCGCCAAAGGTCTTCTTTTTAACACTCTCAGCCGAAGTACGGGCAGGTGCCGTCACCTCTGATGGAACATCCCTCTTCCTGCTGCTCTCTCGCGTCTCCTGGACTGCCGGTGCAATGGCGTTATCTTCCTCTCCCAAGATTCTGGCTTTTTTACGATACTTCAGAGGAATACTTCCTAAGTCCTCGGTAAATCCGATCACCCCCCTGTCATCGGTCCAGGTATAGGTAACCGCAGACGCAGGCCCCGCAATCAGCAGACAAAGCAGTATTGTTGAAAAACGTATCATTCTCATCGCATTACCTCCGCATCCCCGAATAGTTTAACCTGGTGGCCAGGTAAAGTCCCTGCCTGCCAGAAGGTGAAAATGGATATGGAACACTGACTGTCCGGCTCCGGCATTGTTATTGTTTACGATACGGAAGCCGGACTCAGCAACCCCTTTATCCCGTGCAATGGACGCTGCGACCATGTACACATGGCCGACAAGTTCCTGGTCTTCGGGCAACATGTCGAGTGCATTGACGAAGTGGCGCTTCGGGATCAGCAGCAGATGCAGTGGCGCCGCTGGAGAGATGTCCTCGACAACTACGAGCTGCTCGTCTTCAAACACCCTCTTCGCCGGGATCTCACCCTTGATTATCCTGCAGAAAATGCAATCTTCCATCAATCTTCCTCCTGTGGATGGCCTTTCACAAGGTAGATAAGAAACTCCCTGTTACCCTTCGGCCCCTTTATCGGCGACTCTACAACCCCGCGTACGGTCAGCCCCAACGATTCAGCCAGAAGAGTCACCTTTTCGACGACCTCGCTCTGCTTTCGTTCATCCCGAACAACGCCTCCCTTTCCTACCTCGCCACGTCCGACCTCGAACTGCGGCTTTATCAGGGCAACGATACTCGCCGATGGAGCAATAAGGAGTATAGCGTGGGGGAGAATCTTGTCGAGCGAGATGAATGAGGCGTCGATCACCGCGAGGTCTGGAACTTCATTAAGACGTTCAGGCTCCAGGTAGCGGATGTTCGTCTTTTCAATGTTTACCACACGATCGTCCTGCCGAAGCTTCCAGGCAAGCTGGCCATACCCCACATCCACAGCAAAGACTTTTTTTACCCCTCTCTGCAAAAGGCAATCGGTAAACCCTCCGGTCGAAGCCCCTACATCCATGGCCACATGTCCGGTCACATCAATTCTGAACTCATCCAGGGCCTTCTGCAGCTTCAGCCCACCCCGGCTCACATAGGGATGGTCCTCGCCCTTCAGGCGGATCTGGGCATCAGGGAAGATCGCCTCACCAGCCTTGATAACCGCATGATCGTTCACGACCACAATTCCTGCCATTATGAGAGCACGTGCCCGTTCCCTGGTTGGGGCGAGACCCTTCTCTACCAGCACCTTGTCGAGTCGCTCGCGGCCCTGCTTCATCCGAATATTCCCGAACCCTTATAAACAGGATAAGTGCGTTAACGAAATTGTTGCCTGTGCAATACACGCAAAAATAATTTCTAACTTGATAATGAGCATCAAGAGTATTGACACCCGGCGTTGCAGTGTATTAAGTTGCTGCAACCTTTTACAACTCTTGAAACTTTTATCACAAGCGACCATGAAAACGAAGAAAATTGCACAAAAGATCATCTTGTCCGCCGCCCTGCTCGCTCTTTCCTGGACAGTTCCCGCTTCTGCCTACCAGTCGCCTGAGGCACAGCAGTTCATGTCAGGGTTCAACTCGTTCAAAAACCGGGATTACACAGAGGCGATCCAGCATTTCACATCCCTTCTGAACCAGCCCGATTCGCAGCTCAGAGAACTCTCACTCATCTTTCTTGCCCGCTCCTATTTCAAGAACGGAAAGATTGACGAAGCAGCCTATCTCTTGCACACCTGGGAGGGAGAGTTCCCGGGCAGCGATCTCAAGAACACCCTTGAGCAGGATCTTGTTCGCGAAACCGGCAAGGTTGATGTAAAGGCCATTATCGCCCGGAAGGAACAGGAGCGTATCGCAAGGGAAAAGGCTGAGCAGGAACGCCTTGCGGCTCTAAAGGCTGAGGAGGAGCGCAAAGCGCGGGAGAAGGCCGAAGCCGAGAGGATCGCAAAGGAGAAGGCTGAGCAGGAGCGCCTCGCGGCTCTAAAGGCTGAGGAGGAGCGCAAGGCGCGGGAGAAGGCCGAAGTGGAGAGGATCGCAAGGGAGAAGTTTGAAGCCGAGCGGCTGGCAAGCCACAAGGCGGTTATATATGCCGCAGCCGACTCACCTGGCCAAATCCTGACACTCCCTGCTGTCGAACCGGTTGCCACTGCTGCAAGGGAGACGCTTATCCCGCTTGCCATTAACAATCCAGGGATCTTGCCGGACAGCTTTAAAATCCTGACCGATCTCCCTGCTTCCTGGAAAGTATCGCTTGTGGAAAATGGGAAACAGATCGAAATCACGCCGGAGATTGCTCCTGGGAGCAGTCGGAAACTCTATCTCTCCATTACCCTGCCGCCAACCATGCTTGACGGTCAATCAGTGGCAATTCCGCTGCAGATTGCATCAAATGTGGCAAGGGAGCGGACTATTCCCGGCGAATTGCGCATCATAGCCGCTGCATCGCTGGTCAGAGCTGTGGTGAACAAGCTTGAGATCGTCGACAACGATCAAAAACGCGCTGAGTGCCTGGTATCGGTCTTGAACGTCGGCAGCGCCGATGCAGAGAAGCTGACCCTGAGCGTTGCCTACTCGACTGCCTACGAGCCGCAAAAGGATAGCGCAACTCCATTCCGAAAAGGGTCGGACGGCACCGTAAAGATAGGGTCACAAAGAATCGCTTCAGGGGAGTTGCAGGAGTATCGTCTTAACTTCCGGCTGAAAGGCAAGAGCCCCGCCAAAGGCGGAATCGCCTGCAAGGCGAGCATTTCGATGGAATAGTAACTACCAAAAGATATAGGCCAGCATCATAACAATACCCTCACGTACCTAGAGCCCCTGTTGCGAATCCGCAATAGGGGCTTTTTAATACTATCTTCAAGATTTCCAGATATGGCGCAGGAACTGCTACGGGTTGTGCTGTAGGGCCTTGCATCTTTATACTCTTTCTCTGTCATGCAGCCATTTTTATTTCAATGAGAAGCTCAGATTCCGGCAAAGATAAAATCCAATGCCGTAAGAATATCCGACCGCATGTACGCAATCGAGCCTACTTTTTCACGAAGTTCCCGCGTGCTGACGGCTGCTAACAAATGAGCTGCCAGTATGACCTCCGTATCATCGAACAAGAAAGACGGGTTCAGTTTGTCGATAAAATCCATCTTCTTCTCTTTGGCCAATGCAGCTGACAGAAGTGGGACAACAACTCTTGTGCCGCAATTTGCCAACAACTCGTACTGTATGTCGACAAGGAAAGGAATATTCTTTGAGTCTTTACCTGAGTTGCGGTAAACATCAAATTGCGCCATCTAGAAAAGTCTCCTTCCATCGCTGAAAACTCCATATTCTTCTACATACCTGTTCATGTCGCTGATGGCTTTCTTGTTTTGCTCAAGCCATTCTCGTTCACGCTTTTTTCTACGATATTCGATAAGAGTTTCTACCAGCATGCCCGACAGATTAAGGTTATCTGCATGAGCCATTTCAAGCAACTCAACAGGAACGCTCAGGTTAGTCGGCTTTTTTTTCTGTTTTATTTCAGAATATGCAGGTTTCATGAGTTCCCCCCTCTTATTTTTGCCAATCAATTATTTCAGTACTAACACATATGACCCCACAATACAATGCGCATATTTTTTGTATATCATGCACATTCCAATATCCACTGACAATAGCTTTGAAGTACCGCAAGTCGGGCTGTAGTACCCTAAACACAAAAAAGCCCCTGCTCGGAATAGAATCCGGCAGGGGCTCTTTTGTGTTCCAACAAGCAAGCAATCAGCGAAGACTTTTAAATTTCAGCATTTTCCGTCATTTATTGAACAACCACAAAATCTGCTGATGTAAGGGTAACAGTCGTACCGTCGGACAGAATTACATTACCGATAGGCACAACAGTAAATGTAGGAGCAGATGGGTTGTAACCATAGGTAAGAGTTGATAATGGAACTGAACTTGTTAAAGAAACCGGTACAAACGATACTATCGATGCAATTGTGTTAGTGGCTTCCAATTGTTCAACTCCGAAACTATTAATACTACTTATTGAGTCAATAAGGCTTACTGTTCCACTACTGTTATTGCTGATAATCTTGAATTTAAGTTGAATAACAGCCTTATTATTCAGTTTGATTGGATTTTGTATAGCATCCGATGTAAGATATATTTTAACTACTTTGTCCCCAATTTTATTCACAAATGAAACTGTTGTTAGAGCCGTAGATCCATTCGTATATGTGGCTTTTATAGTAACGTCTCCAGATGTAGAGCTCTTGATATCTGTTTGAGCCATATCAATCATAGTTTGTTGGTCAGTTAATGTAATTACTGTAATTGTAGAAGTACCATTATCAAATGTTGCCTGACCCGAGACAACTGTAAAAGTAACTGGAGTTGTATAAGTTGCGCCCGTTGCATACAGACGGATCTTGTCAGTTCCGTTTGAAAACGCCGATGTCCTGTATGCAGAAAGTATTGTCAGTGGCTGACTTTGCGCAGCAGTTAGTTTTGTCTGTGTGGCAGGGTCTATGGAGCCATTGCTTGAAATTTTAGTATTGTTGAAATCGTTGGCAATCACATCCGCGACCATTGTGCCCGCAGGAGAAGCTTTTGTGATCTGCGAGATATACTCCAATGCCCTTTGGTATGTTTCGGCATTCGTTTGTGTATTACTTGGTGTTCCAGATGGCATAATAGGCAGTGTGGTTATTATACTATCCAAGTTGAAAGCAGTTGCAATAACATTGTTTGCATCGGTTATTGTCTGAGTAGTAATGTTAGCAGGGTCAAGCCGTTGGAATGCCATCTCGGTTAGAGGAGTCACGGCAACGCTGACCGAGCCGGTCACGTTCGGCACTACGGCTCTGAGAGGATTATTCTTCATTTGATCATCAAGATTGGTGAGAATGCCGGTTGCCTCATCTATGTATGTTCCACCTGTTACCTTGATCAATAACGGCCCGCTGTAGTTACCGACATCTATGCTGTATGTTCCGTCTGGGGCAGTGGTGGTTGTAGAACCTATCTGAGTACTAGTTACAAGCCCGCCGACTATGGAGTAAGCCATTACCGTCCCACCGTTGACTAGACCTTTTGAAACTACTCCGCTTACTAACGTGACAGGGATAGCGGTAAAAGTAATAGTAGTGTTTCCGGTACCTCCTGTGCATGTTGCGGTTATGGTAGAAGCGCCTGCTGAAGAGCTTTTTACGCTTGCTGTTGCAGTATTTGCAGTAACCGTTGTGTTAAATGTCTTGGTACCGTCTGCAAATGTAGCATTACCTGCAATCGTAAATGTGATTTGAGTATTTGCAGCAAGAGCAGGTGTGAAGGTTGCGTTTACATCAACTAGTGTCCCGTTTGCAATCTCGGAAGACTTTGAAGGTGTAACAGCCACTGTTATGGCGCTGCTCGCACCCCCGCCACCCCCCCCGCCGCCGCAAGCGACAAGGGCTGCCAGCATTCCGATCATCAGGAAACCTGCCTTAACTATCCTTTTCACAGTGCTACCTCCTATTTCGTTATCAAGTTTAACTATAGCAAGAAGCATGCAACAATGTAAAGCGTTGTAAGTCCGGCACAAAACGACAACGGGGAGCTTTCGCTCCCCGCTTGGTTTTAAGTCAACTGGCGACGATTCAGCCGTTGGTGGTCATCACCTTCTTTATAATATCCCACCCCTTGAGAAGATCGAGTGCCCTCAAGATCTGGTAGTCACCCTTCACCTGCTCGTCGGTCTTATAGAGCGGCAGCTTCTCTTTATTGCCGTTCTTCTCTTTGTCCTTCTCTTTATCCTTGTCCTTCTCTTTATCCTCGAAATGGTTCTCTAGGTCCTTTTCGCGGATATGCATCGAGTCCTTCTTCTCCGTCGAAGCCGCCAGCTCAAGTTTCTCAACCGTTATGTCCGGGGTTATCCCCTTTGCCTGGATGGAGCGACCGCTCGGCGTATAGTAACGCGCCGTTGTAAGGCGAAGGCCGGAATTGTCCGAGAGCTCAATCAGGGACTGCACTGAACCCTTTCCGAAGCTCTGGGTTCCCATGACAACCCCTCGCTTGTGATCTTGCAGGGCGCCAGCCACGATCTCAGAGGCGCTGGCGCTCCCACCGTTGATCAGCACAACCAGAGGATAGCCGGGCTCCTTGGTCCCCTTGCGGGATGAATAGCGGACCTTTGAATCCTTTTCACGCCCTTCGGTGTAGACAATCAGCTGGTCCTCTGCAACAAAGTGCTCTGCCACACGGACCGCCTGATCAAGCAGCCCGCCGGGATCGTTTCGAAGGTCGAGTACCAGCCCGCGAAGTGCTCCTCCGTTCTCGGCGCGCAAGGTGTTCAGGGCCTTGGCAAGGTCGTCATCGGTCTTCTCCTGAAACTGGGCAATCCGTACATACCCGTAGCCGTCGTCCAGGGTCTTGAACTTTACGCTCTTCACCTGGATCACGTCGCGGACCAGCAGAAAGTCCTTCGGTTTATCAAAGCCATCGCGCATGATGGTGATCGTTACCTTGGTCCCCTTTGCACCACGCATCCGCTTTACCGCATCATTGATGCTCAGGTCCTTGGTGTACTTGTCATCAATCTTCAAGATCTGGTCACCGGCCTTGATGCCGGCCTTGAATGCCGGAGTGTCCTCGATCGGCGAGATGACGGTCAGCATACCATCCTTGACGGAGATCTCGATCCCGAGCCCTCCGAATTGCCCCTTGGTGTCGATTTTCATCTCCTTGTAACTCTCAGGAGGCATGAAAGAGCTGTGGGGATCGAGCGAGGCGAGCATTCCGTTAATCGCACCGTAGATCAGTTTCTTGGTGTCCACCTCCTCCACGTAGCTCTTCTTTACAATGGTAAGAACGTCGGTAAAGAGCTCGATGGATTCATATTCTCCGGTCTGAGAGGCAGAGTGCCCCTTGGCCCCGACCCCGACCAGCACGGTCAGTGCTATCCCGATCCCCAGACAGATTGCAATTACGCGGGTTTTGCCTTTTTTAAACATCATTCCTCCTCTGTATGTTTCGATTCGCTATTCACGATTTATTAGTGTTATTAACTATTCAGTTCTTATGGAGCTTAAGCTTCCAGCTTGAGTTTCAAGCAGGTGTATCGCTTGAATAGCCTTTGGAATCAAAACCATTATTCGAGCATGAAGCCGCTCGAAACGCAGGCAGGATGCCTACGATCCGAAGAAATGCTTGAATAGTTATCAGGTTATCTCATCTGAGCCATGGCGAGGGGTCTATAGGTTTACCATTATGACGCAGCTCAAAATAGAGCATCGGCCCGCGCGGCGAGTCCAGATCTCCGACGCCGGCAATCACGTCGTTTCTTACAACCTGTGAGCCAACCTTTCTGCTGATTCGCGACGCATGGCCATAAAGGCTGAAGTAGCCCCCACCGTGGTCAATAATGACCATGTTGCCATACCCTTTGAAATAGTCTGCGAAAATGACCTGTCCGTCAAAGACCGAGCGGATGTCACTCCCCTGCGGAGCTGCTATGGAGATCCCGTTGCTGACCGTGTAGGAGTTGAACTCCGGGTGTTTGTGCCGTCCGAAATACCCGACAATCTCCCCCCTGACCGGCGTTGCAAGCCTGCCACGCTGGGCGGCGAATCCCTTGTCGGCTACCGGCGGGAGTGGCTCGCGCTCTCCTAGAATGTGTTTCTTGTCAGGCTTGGCAGTATAGCTCTTTCTACTAGTAGCTTCAAGCCTTTCTATCATTGTCTGAAGCCGCTTTGCGTTGGTCTCCAGTTCTTTGAGAGAGGCTTTTTGACCCTTGCTCGTTGCGCGGACCTGGGTCAGATAAGATGCCTTCTTTGCCTTCTCCGTTTCTATCTCCTGCTTCTTGGCGGCGATGTTCGCCATAATGCTTTCTTTCCTCACCATGTCGCGCTCCAGCATCACCTTCAACCCTTTGAGCTGATCGATCTTGGCGGTATAATCGACAAAAAGCTTCCGGTCACCAGCCAGGACACCCTGCATATATCGCTGGTTTTCCAGCATCCGGGGGAAAGATTCCGAGGCAAAGAACATTCGTGCGCTCCCTATCTCACCCGCCTTGTACAGGGCAGACAGTCGGCGCTGAATCTGCCGGTGTTTCCTCTCGGCCTCCACATTTGCCTTTTCAATATCCAGAGCGGTGTTACCAAGGTTCTGCTCAACCCTTACCAGATCCCGACCCAATGACCTCAGGCTCACCTCTTTCTCACGAAGGCTCCGTTCGATCTGTGAAAGTTCACCGGAAACCTTCTTTTCGATCTTCATGTTCTTCTTCAGAAGAGTCTTCTTCTCCCGAATCTCCTGCTTGATCCCGTGCAAGTCATCACGAACGTCAGCAAGCGCAGGATCGTACGAAACGGCAAGAATAGCTGCAACTGTCAGAATACGGACCAGAGTCATATCAGAAGGTGATGAAACGCTTCAGGGAAGCGAGGCTCCCCACGAAACCGAGAAGCACCCCTGTAATGAGGATTGCTGCCAGATACTCAAAGGGGAGGAAAGCCAGGCCTGCTGAGGTTGGGCTGAAGCGGAGAAAATCGCCTGCATTGTAGAGTATGCCGTAATAGGATCCCGTGAGGAAAATAAGTGCCAGAAGCGATCCGGTCAAACCCTGTATTATCCCCTCTATAAGGAACGGGGCTTTTATGAAGAAACGGGTTGCACCAACCAGGCTGAGAAGTTCCAGCTCGTCTCGACGGGCATAGATTGTCAGCTTGATCGTGTTGGAGACGATGAAGAGAACCGCGATAAGCAGAAATCCTCCTATGAATGTCACAATCAGCCTGGCAAAGGTCATGAAGGTGGTAAGGCGACGGACCCACTCCTCCCCGTACTGGATCTCGCCGACTCCGGGTATCTTTTTCAACCGCCCCACAAAAGCCTCAACCGAGTCACTGTCGCGACTCCCCCGCTTAAGTGTTATCTCCAGAGAAGCAGGCAACACATCTGCCGCAACACCTTCCAGCAGTGACTCCTGGCCTTTTAGCCTCGCACGGAAGCGTTTAAGGGCCTCTTCCTTGCCGATGAATGTTACCGCATCGGAGCCCGAAAGCCTCTGAATGCCCGAGCGGAGCTCCGTAAGCTCTTGGGGCGACGGCTCCTTGTCGAGATACACAGTTACCTGAACCTGGCGGCTCCACTCCTGCGCAGCCCCTTCCAGATTAACCAGGATAAGAAGAAACAGGGATATGATCAGAAGTCCAAGGGCAATCGTAAAAATAGTAACAAGGTTAATGAAGCTGTTCTGGCGGATATTGAGGATTGCCCTGGAAAGAAAATAGCGGAACCGCCCAAAGAATCCCTCCCCGGCAAGGCGACGGCGTGGTGAAGTTACATTAGAGCTGCTCACGGGTATCCTCCACGATCCGACCTTTTTCCAGAACGACAAACTCCCTTTTGCAGCTCTCCAGCATACGGCGGTCGTGCGTGGCCACCAGAACCGTTGTCCCCCTGATGTTCGCATCGCGGAAGATGCTCAGTATCTGCTCCTTATTCTGCTCATCGAGGTTGCCGGTCGGTTCGTCGGCAAGAAGGATTTTGGGGGCGTTTACCAGTGCCCTGGCCAGAGCCACACGCTGCTGTTCGCCACCTGAAAGCCTCAAAGGGGTGGAATCCATCTTCTGCTCAAGTCCCATCTGCTTCAGAATCTGATAAACCTTTCTCCCGATATCCTTAGCCCCCCAACCAAGTACCTCAAGAGTAATCGCCACATTTTCGAAGACAGTCCGGTTTGCAAGGAGTTTGAAATCCTGAAATACGACACCTACCGAGCGGCGCAAAAGAGCGACCTGACTCCGGCTCATCCGGTTCAGGTTCTGGCCGTCAACCAGTATCTGCCCTGAGGTCGGCTGCAGACCGGAAAAGACCAGTCGGAGAAGAGTGGACTTTCCGGCGCCGGACGTTCCGGTGAGAAAGAGGAACTCCCCCTTGCGAACGTGAAGGGTCACCCCGGAGAGGGCAGAAACCTCGCCCTGATAGGATACGGAAACATTATGCAGCTGGATCATCGAAAACGCCTGACAAGAGGAATTGTTTGTAGACTGGGATGCATAGGCAGGTAGAACCGTCACCACTCGTTATAAGGTTTACCATTGGAACCGATCAGGTTGGAACCGCTGCGAACCTCATAGACCGATCCCTTGACTTCGCCTCCGTCTGTTGGTGGAGGAGGTGGCAATATTATCCAGGCATCATTCTTGTTGCCGTTCAATGGATCATTCGGAATCGATTTGAGGTACTTCTTGTCGGCCATCTCCTGCAGTGAGTCCGGGTATTTCCCCTGGTCGGCATAAAACTGGTCAATGGTAGTGCTCATACTGTAGAGGTTCTCGCGCAGCACAGCCTCCTTGGCCCGGATTATCCCCCACTTGTAGTTTGGCGCGGCAATAGCTGCCAGGATGCCGATAATCGAGACAACTATCATCAGCTCGATCAGGGTAAAGCCCTTGGCATTGCCGATCAGTCTGGCCGACCTCAAGCCGGGTTTACCACTCTTTATATTTAGTGCCGTCAATGGCAGTCTCCTCGCTCAGGGAGTAAACGTCGTACACATCCTCAGCGTCACCTGCATCGGTCTTGCTGTCAGGTTCGTCCTTGTATGCACGAATCCCCCACTTCTGCTCCTCGCCCGGCTTTGCCGGGTTAAAGGGATCAATCGGTACGCGACGAAGAAACTTCTTCTTCGTCTTTTTCACATCGCCAAAATCCTCGCCTTCGACCAGTGTCTTCAGCTCCTTAGGATATCCCGATTTCAGCCCGATATCCTGTTTCCCCGTATTTGCTGTATCGTATGCTTTTTTGTAATCGTCGATGGCAGTGCGGATCATTCGCAGATTTCTCCGCAGCTCTATCTCCTTCAATCTCTTGCCGGTCAGCTGAGCCGATGGGAGCACAACCATGGCGAGAATACTCAATATGACCATTGTTACAATCAGTTCGATAAGGCTCACCCCTGCATTGCAGGAGAGTTTGTTGCGGATGTACGATACGGCTCTGTTCACGCTATTTGACTTCAACCACGGTGTTGTACGGCAGGGTATCTATCTGATAACCACCCTTTGCAGTGAAATTTACCCCCATAAGGCCGAAACTTGCTGGGCCCTGATTTTTGGCGCGGAAGGTGACTGTTGCCAGACGTCCGCTACCGTTCACCCCGGGTGCATCATCAGGCCTTGACATGGAGAACGAAACCTGCCCGGTGTTGCGGTCGTTGCTCGCCTTGAAGGCGACCGGCTTGCCGTCCTTCTTTAGAAGATCTCCCTCTGCAGCGCCGACATACTCTACAAAGATAGGATCGTATGCCAGCACAAACGGAGCCGTCTGAAGCCCGCTGACATCGCTGGACTTGATCTCCAGAGTGAACTGATCTTTCACTTTGACGGCAGGTGGAGCGGCAATGGTCACGGATACACGAACGGCCTTTGGTGCAGGTGCAGGTGCAGGTGCAGGTGCAGGTGCAGGAAGAGGTAAAGGAACAGGTACCGCAGTTGCTGCTGCCGCGGCTACAGGCTGCAGAGAAGAGTTAGCAGGTGGAGCGGTCACTGTTGGAACCGGGGCCGATACTGAGGGTTGAGCATTGGTGGCCGGCAGATTTGCAGAGGGTTCCTGTTTGACAGGCGCCAGTACAGGGGTTGCCGCTGGAGACGGCTGCGTAGTAACCGGCAACTGTGCGGGTGCAGGTGCAGGTGCAACCTGAACCGGCAGTACTGCTGGCTCTACCTTGACCCCAGCCTGCACTTCGGGGTTTGCATACTCAGCGTCCTGCACAAAGGAACTGTAAGGCTTGTTTACTGAGGGTTCATCCTCGCGGCCGGACCAGAATTGCGCAATATCGCCTTCAGGAACTGCTATCCCACGGACAATATGAGGGGTTATTGCGAGGATAAGCTCAGTCTTGTCATTTGAATTGTCATGGCTGGAAAAGAGCGGACCAATTATCGGAATATCTCCAAGGACCATGAATTTCTGTTTTGACTTTGACTTGTTGTCCTGCATCAGCCCGCCGATGACGCTGGTCTCCCCGTCTTTGAGCGACAGTACCGTATCCAGGTTTCGGGTACCGATGGTCACAACCGTCGTAAGCGAGGCAGAGTCACCGATTTTTTCCTTGGAGAGGATTGAACTCACTTCGAGGCTCAACTTCATGTTGACCTCGTTGTTCAGCTGGATGGTAGGCTCGGCATTGAGCTTGACACCGACATCCACATACTGGACGTTGACGCTGACCCCGCCGCCGGTTGGTGATGATGTGGTTGTGATCGGCACCCTTGTTCCGACGTTGAACTTGGCCTTTTCCCGGTTCTTCACCCGGATCTTCGGCGATGCCAGGGTCTCTGCGTTGGAAAGGGTCTTCCCAAAGTTGAAGGTTGCATTAGGTACCGTCATGTACCCCTGGAAATTTCTCCAGTTGAATACGTTAAGCAGCTGGTTGGATCCGGTTGGAGTTGATGTCGCGGTTCCGCTTCCGGCGGCAGCAGTCGTGACCGTGTTGGTCAAGGCATCGGACAAAAAGGCGCCGCCAGGGGTAAACGCATTCATAGATATGGAGTACTTACTCAGCGCAAGACCGAATGACTCTGCATTCTTCTTGGAGACCTCTATTACCTCCACCTCCAGCAGCACCTCGGCATCAGGGACATCGTTGGCTTCCAGAATCCTGCCTGCCACCTCTATCACTTCGGGTACGTCGCGGATGACCAGTGCGTTCATCTCCTCATTCACGTAGATCTTTTTGACCTGGAGCATGGTCCGGATCAGGTTGACCGCCTTTTTTGCATCGAGCTTGTTCAGATAGAAGGTCTGAAGCATGAGCTCCTCATACTGCTTCTGCTTTTCAGGACTCTTGGTATAGAGAATGACGGTGTTTTCGTTGAGAATTTTTTTCCCGAGCTTGTGAATGCCGGTTATGACATCAAGGGCCTGCTGAAAGGTTGCATTCTCGAGGTATATGTTTACGTTGGTGTCCTTAATTCCTTCGTCGAAAATAAAATTGATGCCCGAAAGCTGGGTGATAATGTTGAAAACATCCTTGATCTTGGCATCCTTGAACTTGAGGGTTATCGGCTTGTTTGACTTGAGGTTCAGCTCAGTGCCGTCCAGTTTTGACTTTCGGCTTTTCTGCAGCCTGGCGACGGCATCGGCAACTTTTTTGTTTTCCGGATCAAACTCGAGTGCTTTCTGATAGGCCTGGATAGCCTCGCGAGGCTTATGGTTTTTCTCGAGCTCCTCAGCCTCCTTCTGATACACAAGCGAGTTTCTGAGCTTCATCACCTTTTCACTCGCCTGGCGAGCGCGATCCATTGAAGAGTCAAGGGCAACGGCGGCCTGGAACTCGCGGTAAGCATCTTCCAGGGCCTCCTTCTCAAGAAAATCTTCCCCTTTTTTCAGGTGGATCATTGCCGCCCGGGCGCTCACGTCGAGGAAGCGCAACCGGAATTCCCCTTCTCCGGGGTTATCGGCAGCTGCCTCTGCGTATTTAAGAACAGCCTCGTCCAGCTTTCCCTCTGTCTCCAGCTTCTGCGCCTTGCTGAACGATGAGCGTCCACCCGCGCATCCGGCGATCACAACCTGCAAACCCAGTAACACTATGACAATGGTTCTCGTTATTTGCATTGGGTACTCTCCTTGCTCATGTACACGTGCTGGTACCCCCAAAACTTAAGCCGGAGGCGCAGATACCCTACTCTACTTCGGCACTCCGGGCTTCTGCTGGCCCGGTGCTGACAGCGGTTTATTCTCAACCAACGGGATCACGATCTCACCGCCATCGAGTGACGTGATGACCAGGGCTTCGTCGGTGATGTTCGTCACTTCGTACTTACCTGCCAGCCGGTCACCCTTGCGCGCCAGGAAAATCTCTTTGTTGCTGGAAAGAAATATCGTTTTGTGTTCCCCCTTCTTGAGAAACCCGAGAAAGGTGAAGGAAGCCATGTCGCGCTGCAATGGTGTCTGCGGCTCTGCTGCCGGTGGAGGCGGAGGAGCAGTGGCAACAGGCTTGACCGGTTGGGCCTTGGGAGGCGGAGGTGGTGGTGGCGCCGGCAATGACTTCTGCTCCTCGTAAAAGATCGGTTTGAAAAGGTTACGCTTGTACCCGGCGAAGCGTGCAGTCTGCTGCTCAAGCAGTTCGAGGCGCAGCCTGACATCGTCATTTGCCTGAGGAGTTGTTGCAACACGTGGCGTCGCCTTCATGCCAGGCATGAATTTCAACTCGGCAACCGTTTTCTGGCGAGGCATACGGATATAGCTGTATGTTGCCGCGGCAACGAATGATAGCACCAGGATCGCAAGAATAAGCTTCTTCCGGTTCATTTCCCCTCCATGCGGAGGTAGACCGTCAGATTAAGCTTTAGATCGACCTTTTCCTCAGTTAGTTTCGGATTATTGAGGGAAATCGCATTTACGGTCACCATTTCTTTAAAACGACCGAGATCACCGAGAAAGCTTTTTACCGCCCCATATCTGCCGGTAACGGTAAATCCAATCGCGTAGGAGAGTAGATTTTCCTCTTTTATCTCCTCAGGCTTATAGGTTACCGAACCAACCGCCAGTGAATTGGATGTAGCCAGATCGTGCAGTTCACCCAGAATACGGGCAAGGTCCTTCTTCGGGGTAATCATCAAACGCCATTGTGCCAGGTCTGCATTTCCCTTGTCAAAGGAGACACCTTTATCCTGTTGCGTCCCTCCTGACGTGCGTCGACGGCTTGTCCACTCATCCTGAAGGGTTACAAGACGAGGCTTCTGGTACATGGACGTATAATACGCAAGCCCGCAGTTCAGCATGAAAAAAACCAGCAGAAAGGCGAGGGTTTTTAGTCTGACACGGAAGAGTGCCTTTAGGTAAGCGCTGTTCATGGCATTCTGACCTGACAGGTTATGGAGAAGGTTAAACCTTTCTGCGATTCGCCAACCTTTGTATCGGAATGGGAGAGCAGATATATCTCGGAAAAGTTCTGAGACTGTTCCATATTCTCAAGGAGAGTCCGAAGCTTGGAGAAGGAGTGGGTAGTGCCGACGAGTTTGACAACCCCTTTGCCCTTTGAGTCCGGTTCAATCTGCTTGAATGCGACACCGTCCGGGACAACTGCCTCAAGTTGATCAAAAAGAGCCAGCCAACTGAAGGTCTTCTGTGAAATGACATTGTTGGCAAAACGGATATGCCCAACCAGCCGTTGATATTCTTGCTCAGGGATCTGCTTACGGGTTATTCCGGCCTTTCGGTCCATGGCCGCAAGTTCCCCCTTGATACGGTTTTCCTCACCGATGTCGGTCGAGATCTGCCGGATATTAATGAACAGGAATATGCTTAAGATAAAAAACATGATGGCAAAGATCAGGTTCAACTGTCTTGCGTTTAAGTATGTCCTGGTTGCGAGATTTATTGTAAGCCGCATCAGAGGTTCCTCACGGCAGCGCCAATAGCAGCAGTCATGGAAAACAGGGTATTGGGATCTGTCATGCAGGAAGGGGCTCGGGTGACGACCCTCTCCACATCCAGAATAACCGGTTCCTGGTTCGTTGCATCAGCTACCAGAGATCTAAAATCATCGCTATGCTCCTGGGCAACGAAACAGAAGACCTTCCCAATAGAAAGCCCCGGAGCCTTATCCTGATAAACAAGGAGAGAACTGGAAATCTCGCGGTAGATCCTGTTCACTGAAAAGGTGCGCCCGGACAGCTCCTTTGCGCGATAGAAAGAGAGAACCCCTGCCCGGAAGAGCATTACGCTCAGAACCCCGGCAACATGGCATATAAAGACATAATCATCGTCAATTGTGAACCTTGGTGCAAAAAGTTCATAAAGCCGGAAGGTCGTAAAATCGATCTGGTTCGGTTCAAGCCCGGCCTCTACCAGAAGTTCCTCGTACTGCTGCAGAACCTGCCTACAAACCAGAGACACGAGAACAGAGATCTCACCTGAGTTCTTCTCCTGCAGCACCTGAAAATCAAAGTGGGCATCTTTTATGTCAAAGGGAAAATTCTTCTTGAGCTTCCAGCGAATGATGTCTGCACCCTCATCATGGCTCTTGAACCGTGTATCCAGATCCACAAGTATGACCCTGCCTGCTGCATCAGGGAGGGCGACCGAAATCCGCGCCGTAGTTGCGAGAAGCCTAAGCCCAGCCTCACGAACCGCAGATACGAAAGCAGCCTGTTGCAGGACGTTAGGCTCGCGCAAAGAAACACGCAAGGTATCTGCAGTAAGCGGGGTCTCGTACATAGCCTCAACGACAGGCTTGGATCGTGAACCGGCAACCAGCGCAAGCCTGACCCTGTCAGGGCAGATTTCGAGACCTATGGCCTTTCTGGCAAACATCATTACTCCACAAAGGTTACGCGGTTGATCTCCCGCAGGTTGGTTTCGCCGGTCAATACTTTTTCTACTGCAGACTCGCGGAGAAAGACCGTTCCGGCATCGCGTGCCGCCTGTTTAAGAACTAAGGCCGAAGACTTGGAGACGATCAACTCTCGAAGTTCATCATTAAGGTCAAGGAGCTCGACAATAGCGGAGCGTCCCCTGTAGCCGGTACCATTACAGTCATCACACCCTTTCGCATCAAAAAAGGTCGCATCCCGGCATTTCTCCGGGTCTATACCCGACTCTCTAAGGGTCTCATCACTTATCATGGTGGGAACCTTGCACTTTACACATAGTTTCCGCACCAGTCGCTGGGCCATGACGCAGTTGAGACAGGATACAAAGTTATATGGGTCGATCCCCATATGAATGAAGCGGCCAAGCACATCAAAGGCATTGTTTGCATGGACCGTAGTGAAAACCAGGTGACCGGTAAGTGCTGATTGGACGGCAATCTGTGCAGTCTCCGGATCGCGGATCTCGCCCACCATGATCTTGTCGGGATCGTGACGAAGAATGGAGCGTAGGCCTCTTGCAAAGGTGAGCCCCTTCTTCTCGTTGACAGGAATCTGCACTACACCCCGCAATTGATACTCCACAGGGTCTTCTATGGTTATGATCTTCTCCTCACCGGTATGTATCTCGGTCAGGGCTGCATAAAGGGTAGTTGTCTTGCCTGAGCCTGTGGGGCCGGTTACGAGAACCATCCCGTAAGGTTCCCGGATCATCTTGCGCAGACGCCGTACTTCGCGTTGGTCTATCCCTAGGGTGTCGAGGGAAAGCCCCTTCATGTCCTGCGCAATACTCTCTTTGTCAAGTATCCGGATGACCGCGTCCTCACCATGAGAGCTCGGCATGATGGAAACCCGGAAATCGATGGACTTGTCGTTGATTCTTACCTTAAATCGACCGTCCTGAGGGATGCGCCTCTCGGAGATATCCAGTTCGCTCATAACCTTGAGACGGGAGATGATCGGTCCCTGAAAATGGAGGTCTATCGGGTCAGTCGCCTTGTAAAGAACGCCGTCTATCCTGTATTTGATTATGACGCCGTTAACAGCTGTTTCTATGTGGATATCGCTGGCACGCCGATTCAAAGCGTCCAGAATTGTGGAATTGACCAGTTTGATGATGGGGCTGGTGTCGGCACTGATCTTTTCGACGGAAAGAACCTCATCCCCCTTCTCCGTCTCGGTAACCAACTGAAGCATGAAATCTTCCGAGACCTCTTTCAGTACCCGGCTGGTTCCCTCGCCATGCTTCAGAACCTGAGTTATCTGCGCATCGGTTGCAAGCTTGATGACAAGAGGTCGGTCAAGGAGTATTTCAAGCTCATCGAGCTTTACAACGTCAGTGGGGTCTGAAATAGCAACCACCAGAAAATCTTCATCCTGTTCGATCGGAACAAAGTGAAAACGATACATTGTGTCGGGAGGAAAGGAGTTGAGAAGCCCCTCATCAATCCTGAACCCCTGCAGGTCGATAAATTCCATCCCAAATTGCTCGGCAAGGGACTTGGTCAAGACCTCCTGGGATATCAGACCATCGTTCAGGCATATCTCACCGAAACGTTGACCGGTGCTCTTCAGCTTGTCAATGGCATAGTTGAGCTGGTCTACGGTGAGATCGCCATTCCCCAGCATGATATCGCCAAGCTTTTTTCTTGTGAACTGAAGCGCCATTGTCAATTTACCGTTCCAGCGATCTTGAAGATCGGCAGGTACATGGTCAGGATTATAACCCCAATGATTATGCCCATGATGACCATGATGGCCGGCTCAATGGCCGTGGTCAGGAGTTGCAGACGTTGTTCTATCTCATCCTCAAAGTATTCCGATATGTCATTGAGCATCTCTTCGAGTGCACCGGTGGTTTCACCCACCCCAATCATCCGCAAAGCGAGGGGCGGCATGACACGGGCACCCTCGAAAGCTTTAGAAAGACTAACACCTTCTTCAATTTTGGCAACCGCATCCAGCAACCGGCGCTCAAGGACGCGATTATTGAGAGTACCGACCGACATTTTGAGCGACTCTACAATGGGAATACCGCTTCCAAGAACTGTGGCAAGCGTTCTGGTAAAGCCGGTCAGGGAGTACCTCACATAAAGATCACTGAATAGAGGAACCTTGAGTTTGAAAGCATCGACCTTGTAACGACCCTGGTGGGTTTTACTCCATTGACGGAATAAGGCAACTCCGGCCATCGTCAGGCCGATCATAACGAGAAAATAACGTTTTAGCCAACTCGTGAAAGTGATGAGCGCCTGAGTAGGGGCGGGGAGCTGAGAACCGGCATCGGCATAGACCTGACTGAATGTTGGTACCACGTAGACCAGCAAGAGTGTTATCGCGGCTGAGGCAACGGTCATCAAAATGGCAGGATACATGAGGGCCGCTATGACCTTCTTCCTGATCGCATCGGCTTTCTTGATGAATGCAGTGTAACGTCGGATGGTTAGAGGCAGGTCACCGGTTCGCTCGCCGGCAAGAACAGATGCCACATAGAGATGTGAAAAGGCGCCAGGATGCTTGGCCAGGGCGTCGGAGAACGCCGACCCCCCTTTGATCTCCTCCCTCACAGTGGCAAGAATCTCGACCAGCTTACCTTTTCCGCCCCTTTCCAGGATAGTATCCAGTGCCTGGATGATAGGCAGACCTGCCTTCATGAGAACCAGGAGTTCCTGGTTAAAGGTTAAAAGCTCCTTGTTGTCCACCCGACGGCGGGATGCCCCCCTATCCCAGAGGAATTGCAGGGGCTTCTTCTTCACAGAAAAAACAAAAAACCCTTGCTCTTCAAGGGTTTGCTTAAGGACAGCCGGACTGGCAGCCTCAAATTCTTTTTCTATGATGCGTCCGTCAGCCGAACCAATCTTGCAGGTATAGAGCGGCATAGGTCTGATTATGTACCACAATATCCTTGAGAGTTAAACCAAAAAAACCTCGCAGTCGACTGGCTGCAAGGCATTTTCAGTGGAATAAACAGGATGCCGTTCACTTCTTATGGCAGGAGAGGCAGAGATTGCCAAATATATCTCGAAGATGATAACGATTTTGTGTTGGGTCTGCTGCCTCTACGTGCATATTGTGGCAGGTGATGGCACAGGATATTTTGCCGTCAGCATCGAGCGGAAGGTCACGAAGATTCTGGCTGGGCTCCTTGCCGACTCCATGACCGAAATCTACGCCATGACACTGCTGGCAGACTTCATTGAAATCCAGACGAAGCTTCCGCTTCGTGGAACCAAAAGTGAACCAGCTGTTCAGAGTCTCCTTTGACTCCAGGTGACAAACCTGACAGTCTGTTTTTGTCCCGTGAGGAGAAGGCCTCTTGCCGGTCGGATCAACCTGTCCCTCCACGGCATATGCCGCAAGAGGAAGAAGTAGTATCTGGATAATTACAGCAATGATCTTCATGGGTATCCGTCCTGGTCGCACTCTGAGCTAATAAGCCTTTGGGTTATGATCGACTCCGTGACAGGTGAGATAGCATTCCCCTCTGAAGGCACCTGCACCCTTCTCCTTGAACTTAAGCATACCACTTGAACTGGGAGAGACAACCTCGGTATTGAATCTTATGAGATACTTGTATTCGGTACTTCCGTGAGAAGTGTGGCAGGTGTGGCAGGAGGTGCCGCCGGTCGTGGTAGTAGCAGTCATCTTCCCCTTCACGTGGGTAGCATGAGACTTGAAGCTCTCGTTCGCCAGAATGCTGGATCGGCTATGGCAGCGATAGCACAGTGCATATGCAAATATGCTTTCAGCCTCATTGTCTCTGGTAGAATAATTATCACGCAGCAGGTACTGATAGGTCGATCCATGCGGCCCGTTTGGTGAGTCGGGATCATTACTGCCGTGACAGTCACCGCATTTGATCACCGAAATGTCGGTCTGGGCCAAACGCTTCTCCTTATAAGGTTTTATCAGGCTAACCACGGCAAGATTCCTCCCTTCCCCTTGTACGGGATGGAAGGATGGATTGGCAGTAGCAAACTCCGCCCGCTTGTTGACGGAACGACCCGGCAGGTTAGCGCTTTCCGCATGACATTTGTAACAGAGTTCATACTCCTTGGTAACTTCAGCAACAACATTCCCGGTACGTTTCACCTTTATACCTGCAAAAGGGTTCGCAGCAGAAACCTGATGAGGGCTGTGACAGTCAACACAGTCTGAATGCCGAGGTGCGCGAGGGTTGGTCTCCGGAAGTTGCTCTTTGGAAACGTGAATACCCTTTGTTCCCTGAAGTGGATGACGATAGGTCTTTTTCAACTCGACTTCAATGTCCTTCAACTCGACACCTGAACGGACCAGCCCCTTTCTCCTCTTAGAAGCATCACCGTGGCAAAAAAGACACCCTTCCTGCCCCCCTCCCGAACGGAAATCAAAGCCGACATGGCAGCTTCCGCAACCATAGGGCAGCCTCTGACGGTCAAGATGAAACGGTTTTGATAGAGATGCAGCCATGAGAGGTAGAGCGTAGGTTGAAAGAAAAATGAGAACCAGCAGGAATCGATATGCCATTGGTGCGTTCCTATTCAATATCAGGGCCAAGGGAATGCATCCGTTTGAATGTCGTGACAGTCCAGACAGACGGAATCGTGGTCAAACGTAGCATTGTTATTGCCGCCAAAAACCCAGAACGGCGCTATCTTACGCCCGGCGTTCGGAGGGACCTGGTAGACATCTTCACTGGACTGGTTCTGGTGAGGGTTATGACAGGTGGTGCATTGCATCCGTTTGGCCCCGTCCAGCTTGACCTGAGGGATTGAGGGCATCCTGTAGTTCTGGGTACTTTTCAGGGAGTCGCTCTTGATTGCACTCAGTACGACATCGTCATAAACAAATGAGACCGGGTGGTGTCCAAACTTGACCTTGTTGGCATCAAACAGAGCGATTCCAGTTATCCGGTCGTTTATTCCCATATTGATAGGTGCTTTGGAAAGAATTGCTCCGAGAGAGACTCCACCGGCTGTGACACCGTCATGACAGCTGAGGCACAAACGTGCAGAACCATTGGGTTCTCCGAATTGCGCAGAGGGATTTCGGCGAATAACAAGTGTTGTGGATGAATAGCGACCAAATACCGCCGAAGGATTGCTTCTGTTCCAGAGAACGGTCTGGGGACGACCACCATGTGGGGTATGGCAGAATATGCAGATCTCCGAGCTGAAATCATCCCGATATCCGGATGGCTGTGCCTGATATTTGACGTTCTTGTTGAGGGAAGAGAGGTTGTGCTTGTTTCCACCGGTAATCATATCAGATATCTTCGGCCCGGCCGCCGAAGCTGTCACCACTGCACCGCAGAACAACGCGGCAACGACTATCCAGACATTCAGCCTATTCATTTTTTTTACCTGCTTTCAGGAACTGAAACACCTGAATTCGCCGATTAAACGTATCGGCTACGAATATCCGGTCATGACCGTCAATATGGATCCCGCTGGGGAGATAAAACTCTCCCGGAGCTGACCCATTTCCCCCGACAAAAAGCAGAAGACGCCCCTCTTGATCAAAGATCTGGAAATTATCGTGATTGGCATCAACGACATACAGGTTGTTATCGCTATCTAGGGCAATCCCCTTTGGACGGGCAAAGTTGCCGGGCACGTCTCCTACCCCCCCTATTCGCCTGATAAAAGTTCCATCTTTATCATAAACTCTGATAATAAAATTCATGGCGTCAGTAACATAGACATTGCCGTTTCGGTCTGTCGCAACATGTGTGGGAGTATTAAGCTCCTCACCAATCTGGTTCCTTGGGAACTCTCCGATGTATGAGTCATCATGAGCGAATTTATACAATTTATGTGCCACGGCATCAACCACGTATTTGTCACCTGAAGTTGTTACAACGATGCCGGCAGGACGCCCAAACCCGGCGGGAGGAGCCATTACACCAATGAATTCCCCTTTTGCGTCGAACTTGTACACCTTGGCATTAATCGAGTCGGAAACATAGAGTGTATCATGACGGTCAAGTGCCACAGCTACGGGACTCCCCAGCAAATCGTCCCCTGCCCTGCCGATGTATGCAACGTCCCGGTTAATCAAGTCATAACGATGGATCAACCCTGCTGTAGTATCGGCAATATATAGTACACCGGCATCACTTATGGTGACGCTGTAAGGCGTAATCAGCTCCTGGCCCAGACGTGTGTCACCGGTCACCATCTCTGACAGCGTCTGCAGCCTCGTTTTTTGTGGATAGATGTCTTCCGGGCCGTTTATATTTCGAAGAAAACTGATTCGGGGAGTATTCGGGGGGGGGGGCCAGACAGCCTTAATCGCAGAATCATGCATCAGCAAGGGTTCGACATTACTACATCCTGCAATGAGGAGTGCAAGAGAACAGAACAGGAAATTGCGAAGTCGCCATTTCATTCAAACACCTTCATGCTTTGGCCATACCGAAAATCCAGATCGAAAAAAAGAGGAGTATTGTTACACCCCAGCGAAAGGCCGCCTGAGAATTAAAACCACGATGACAGGGGAAAACTTTAAAAATGAAGCCAATACTGCAGAGCACCCATCCCCAGAATCCGATAATTGCCAATACCGCCCACTGTTCGTTTATCATTGCCTTCCGAGACCGAATAACCTTCTGAAGATAGAACCTAATTTAAGTTTCCAGACCATTAAAACCGCTTCCCGCACTATCTTGCGGGACATCTTCGAAGTACCTGCATGCCGATCAATAAATATAATGGGGAGTTCACCAATCTTGTATCCACGTTCCATACATCGATAGTTCATCTCAATCTGGAAAGAATATCCGTCTGATCTCACCGTATCGAGATCGAGTGACTCAATCACCTCGCGCTTAAAGCACTTGAAACCACTGGTACAGTCCGAAATGCGGAGACCGGTGATAAGCCTTGTATAAACGCTTGCGAAATAGCTCAACATGAGCCTGCGCAGGGGCCAGTTTACCACGCTTATGCCATTCAGATAGCGGGATCCTATAACCAGATCGTGACTTTTCATCATATCGATGAACCGAGGAAGGGTGGCAGGGTCGTGAGAAAAGTCTGCATCCATCTCCACTATGCAGTCGGCTCCCATATCAAGGGCAAGCCTGAAGCCTTGCCGGTATGCCGAGCCGAGCCCCTGTTTCCCAGGCCTGTGAAGGACCCTGACTCGCTTGTTGGCGGTGGCCATGGCATCGGCAAGCGCACCTGTACCATCAGGAGAGTTGTCATCAACAACCAAGACATCAAACTCTTCCCCCTGGGAGAGCACATCCTGAACCAGTTTTTCTATGTTATCCCGTTCGTTATAGGTGGGGATAACCACCACTGTCTTCAAAGTTTAGCCTTTGTCGGTCTTAACAGTCGGTGGATATACAATTTTGGCCTTATTGCGGAGACCGTCCATCCATGTGTTGAACAGACGGTCTTTTTCCTTTGTCGTCAACTGACCCCTGATTTTCTCTTTGGCATCTTCAAAGGAGAGCTGACGTAAACCCTTTTTATCCAGGAGCTTGACAAAATAATACCCCTCAAGTGTATCAAATACTTCACTGATTTCACCGATTTTCATCAGCTTTAACTGAGCTTCAAAACTTTCTTCCATCTGGCCGGCATGAAGCACACCCATATCGCCGCCTTTGATACGCGACATGTCATCTGAGTTATTTGAAGCAAGGTCTGCGAAATCGGCTCCTTTGCGACACTGCAGCAGGAGAGCCTCTGCTTTCTTCCTGAAAACGTCTCGTTGTTCTTTCGTAGATGACGGAGGAGCTTTTATCAGGATAATGCTGGGGTGGTACTCCTCCGGTTTAAGGTATTTTGCCTTGTTCTCTTCGTAGTAGGCTGCAACTTGAGCATCAGTGACCTTGAGTTTCTGGTCAACCTCCAGGGACTTGATATTTTTCGAAATAACATTCCGCTCGATGAAACGCTCCATTGATTTTTCATTAAAACCCGCGTTTTTTACAGATTCTATATAGGATTCCCTATCCGGAAAATTCACCGCAAGGCGTTCAATCTCGAGTTCCATCCCCTTCTTGTCAAGTTTCAACCCTTTGCTAAGCCCATCCTGATACTGGAGTTCCATTTCGACAAGAACATCCATAGCTCTCTTCTCAACCCCTTGAAGCTTTTCTTTTGACATCCCACCGTGGAAATTACGCTCCATAGGAAGAATCTTTGAGAGTTCCTGGTCAAGTTCAGCACGGGTAAGGTTAATACCATTAATGGTCACAACTACTGGGGAGCCTTCATCTGCAGAAACAGATGTGCTGGAAATCAGCAGGAAGACAGCGAACAGTAACATCTGAATAGCACGCATAGAAAACCTCTTTCTTGGGAATTTTTTAAAAGAATAATCGATTTACTCAGGGCAAGTCAAGGAGAAGGGGTCAAGGTGGGTATTAAATGAAAAAAGGTCATGGCACTGACCATGACCTTTTGATTGCGATGGCGGGGCAGACGGGGCTCGAACCCGCGACCTCCGGCGTGACAGGCCGGCACTCTAACCGACTGAGCTACTACCCCACAAGATACTTCAATCATTCAACCTGACGACGAAACAGCGTGCCGACCATGCTTTGTAAACGTTCAAAAGGTAGACGATACTGATAATCAGAATATATAAACCAGCATATTTCAAGCATCCTTTGAGCCTTGCTTTTTACACCGGAAAGCATTCTTGCGTCAACACATTTATTCCATACATTTTTTCAGATGGCCTACGATCGGATAGTGCACAAACGAAGCTTGGAAAGATTGTGTACATTGCAAATTTCAAAATCATCGGCCAAGATATTTCTATGACTTCAAGCAGTAAAAAAATGGCCTTGACAACCGATACCGTAAAGAATATAAAATCGATATACTTAGTTACTGAAACGCCCAGTGGTGTATTTCACCTACTTCCGTCTATATATTATGTTCTTAGTCGATATAAACGATTAACTAAATCCAGTAAGGGGAGCAGGACTCATGGCAGAAGATAAAAAGAGCACCAGCATCGATCTGGGAATCTTGAAGGCCGGCGGTTTCATAAAGGAGCGCGGAAAAGATCTCTTCACTGTTCGTCTGCGTGTGCCGGGCGGGCGGCTGAGCGTGGAACGGCTTAAGAAGATCGGCGAAGTAGCTGAGAAATACGGTCAAGGGTTTGTCCACCTCTCGGTTCGTCAATCGGTAGAGCTGATCAATGTCAATTTACGCGACTTTGATGCTGTGGTTGCAGAACTGGGCGAACAGGAGCAAAAGGTCGCCGCCTGTGGTGCCAGGATCAGGGTCCCTACCGCCTGTGGCGGCTGTGAATACAACCCCAACGGGCTGGTTGATACCCAGCAGTCGGCACTGGATGTGGATCAGAGCCTCTTTGGCATACCCACCGGACATCACAAATTCAAAGTCGGCTTTGCCGGCTGCCCTTTTGACTGTCCAAAGTCGGCCATCAACGACGTCGGCTTTCAGGGAGCGATCTGGCCCAACCTGAATGTTGATGAATGTATCGGCTGCGGGCTCTGTGCCAAATCATGTTCCGAAGGGGCCATTGCCATGGGCCATGACAAACAGCCGGCATTTACAGCGGACAACTGTTTTAATTGTGGTGACTGCATCAAGGTATGTCCAACCGGCGCCTGGAAAGTAGATCGGAAAGGCTACCACGTCAGGATAGGGGGCAAATGGGGGCGCAAACCTTTGGTCGGCACCGTCTTCGCTGAGTTTCTCCCCGAAGAGCAGGTGGTTGGCTTTATTGCCAGCGTGCTTGAATGGTACAAGGAAAAGGCTGAGGGGAAAGGGAGAGTCAGAATTGGTGACGTAATCCGGGCCGAAGGTGTCGACTCCCTGCTCAGCCACCTTCGAGGAAAGTTCCCAACGTCAGTCGTTGCCGCAACAATACCCCCACAGGCGATCCGGACCCAGATCGGCACCGACAAGGAAAGAACATGAAAATAGTAGACCTGCGCGCAGTAAGCTGCCCGACCAATTTCATCAAGGCCAAACTGGCACTGGAGCTCGTGGAGGTCGGCGATAGCGTCGAGTTCCTGCTCGATGACGGTGAAGCGGTGAAAAACGTCCCCCGCAGCCTCAAGGCCGAAGGTCATGCACTGCTCGGTTTGAAACAGACCCCCGAGGGTGACTACCTCCTTACCCTGAAGAAGGGCACAGAATAGGCAACCAACATGACACGGAAGCACTTGTCACCGATTCCGGCTATTCCGACCAACGCCACCCCCGAGGATATTCTTCGGGCCGGCCTTGAAGCGGCCCACGGACCAGTAGAACTCGCCTGCTCATTCTCGGTGGAGGATGTGGTAATCATCGACATGGCCCATAACCTGGAGCTACCTCTCGGGCTCTTTGCCCTGGACACCGGGAGGCTCCCGGAAGAGACATACGAGGTGGCCGAAGCAATTAGCGAACGCTATCGACTTAAGATTGACTGGTTCTTCCCCAGATGCGAGGCGGTGGAACAGTTGCTTCGGGAAAAGGGGCCCCTCTCCTTTCGCGAATCCCTGGAGAACCGCCACCACTGCTGCCACATACGCAAGGTAGAGCCGCTCGGGCGGGCACTCAAAGGGCTTGCCGGCTGGGTCACCGGACTGCGCCGCGAGCAGAGCGTCACTCGCACTGATCTGGCCCCGATAGAGAGAGATGCTGCCAATGGGGGAATCATCAAGATCAACCCGCTTCTGGAGTGGAGTGAAGCCCAGCTCTGGGAGTATGCCGATAGCCACAAAGTGCCGGTTAACCGTCTGCATCGCCAGGGCTATCCTTCCATCGGATGCGCCCCCTGCACCCGTGCCGTGGCGCCGGGAGAGCATCCCAGGTCAGGGCGGTGGTGGTGGGAAAACCCGGAAAACAAGGAATGCGGCCTGCATAAACAATAAGCCGATGGAGGAACAATGTACGACCATTTAGATGAACTCGAAGCCCAATCCATCTACATCTTTCGCGAGGCGTACCGGAAGTTCGAGAACCTTGCCATGCTCTACTCCATCGGCAAGGACTCGACTACCATGATCCAGCTGGCGCGCAAGGCGTTCTTCGGCAGGATCCCTTTTCCGCTGGTGCATATCGACACCACCTACAAGTACCCGGAGATGATCGAGTACCGCGACCGGATGGCCAGGGAATGGGAGGCAGAGCTGATTGTCGGACGCAACGAGGAGGCGATTGCCGCCGGAATGAGCCCCGAAGCGGGGCGTCTGGTCTGTTGCGAAAAGCTCAAGAGCGAGGGACTGACCCGGATCATCGAGCAGAACGATTTTCACGGTCTCTTTCTCGGTATCCGTCGCGACGAGGAGGGGAGCCGCGCCAAGGAGCGGGTCTTTTCCCCTCGCGACAAAAACTTCGAGTGGGCCTACAAAGACCAGCCCCCAGAGCTGTGGGACCAGTTCAATACCAGCTTCGAACCCGGCACCCACATCCGCGTCCACCCGATCCTGCACTGGACCGAACTGAACATCTGGGAGTATATCCAACGCGAAAAATTCGAGATCTGCCCGCTCTATTTTGCCAAGGAGGGGAAACGCTTCCGCTCCCTGGGATGCATGCCCTGCACCAAACCGATCGATTCGCAGGCCGTCACCGTCGACGACATCATCGAGGAGCTGAAGAGCCTCAAGGAGCCGGAACGGGCCGGCCGGGCGCAGGACCAGGAGAATGCCTACGCCATGCAAAAGCTGAGAGCCAAGGGGTACATGTAATGGACCAGAACGAAACCTTGAAAATTGTCATCGTCGGCCATGTCGACCACGGCAAGTCCACCCTGATCGGTCGCCTCTTCTACGACACCGGCAGCATCCCCGAGGTTCGCTACCGCGAGATAGAGGCGACATGCCGCGCCCAGGGGCGAGAGTTCGAGTTTGCCTACCTGATGGATGCCCTGGAGGAAGAGCGCGACCAGAACATCACCATCGACACTGCTTCGACTTTCTTCAAGACGGCCAAGCGTCCCTACGTGATCATCGATGCACCCGGACACAAGCAGTTCTTGAAAAACATGATCACCGGCGCATCCTCGGCCGATGCCGCCATCCTGCTGGTGGACGGCGCCGAAGGGGTGCGCGAGCAGACCCGCCGCCATGCCTATGTCCTCTCGCTGCTCGGCATCCGCCAGGTTGTGGTGGCAGTCAACAAGCTGGACATGATCGACTATGACCGTGCCCGCTTCCAGGAAGTGGAAAACGACATCCGCGCCTTCCTTCACTCGGTCAGCATCATCCCCTCATACGTGATCCCCATCTCTGCCCGCGATGGCGAGAACATCGCCACGCGTCACGGCAAGGTTCCATGGTATACGGGACCAACGATACTGGAGGCGCTGGACACCTTCAGCAACGTGCGCGCCGATGCCACACTGCCGCTGCGCCTCCCGGTGCAGGACGTCTACAAGTGGGAAGGAAAGCGGATCTACGCCGGCCGGGTCGAGACCGGCGTAGTCAACAAAGGGGACGAGGTGATCTTTCTCCCTTCAGGCAAGATTACCAAGGTCAAGAGCGTAGAAAAATGGCAGCAGACCGACCTGGCTTCAGCTGGAGCAGGTGAGTGCATCGGCATCACCACAGAAGATGAGTTGTTCGTTGAGCGGGGCGAGGTAATCTCGCGGCGCAAGCGTACCCCGGTCAAGGCTCGTGAAATAAGGGCCAGCATCTTCTGGCTGGCTGATAAACCTTTCCAGGCCGGTAAGACCTACACCTTAAAGCTCGGTACTGCCGAGGTTCTGGCCACGGCTCAGACTATTGAGGAGCGCCTCGACTCATCCACCCTGGAGGTAACTGAACGTCATGCCGCCGAACTGATGCCGAGCGAGGTCGGTACCGTACTGTTTGCCTTGAAGAACGAGATCGCTGCTGATCTTTACAGTGAGAACATCCGGCTGGGACGCTTCGTGATCGAGGACGGCCTCCAGATTGGTGGAGGGGGTATCATCCGCGGCCTTACAGACGCGAGCGGCGTATCGGCCCAGAGGATTAATCTGGGAGAAAGCTTCATCATTGGTGACGAAGGGAGTTTCGTCGACCTGACCGGCGAGCGGGGAAGCATAGAGTTCGATGTCTCCACCGGATTCATTGATTTTCTGGCGAAAGGTAACCGGGTGCTGTTCAGGCTGCGTGACGTAGGTCAACTGGAGCCGGTAGCACGACTGGCCTACGAGCACGATCTGGCCTTCCAGTTCAGTCGCGAAGCTGACCGGGTGAACATCATCCTGCAGAGGAGAGTAGCAAGGAGAGTGGCGATCAGTGAAGATGCAGGAGAGTTTCTTATTTAGACATAATATCTAGGCAATTCGCAACGACCCCAACAGCCGGCAGAATTCAGTCATATCGTAAGGTTTGGCTACCGCAGCGCTAAAACCGTATGTTTTATAGTCGGCCATGATCGGATCATTAGAATAGCCGCTGGATACAATCAGACACGCAACCGGGTCGATGGCAAGTATCTGTTGCGCAGCCTCCTTTCCACCCATCCCTCCCGGAATGGTCAGGTCCATGATGACCACTGCAAAAGGGGTCCCTGATTCCCTTGCCGCTTTATACAGCGCTACGGCCTCGGCTCCATCAACACAAGTTTTCACCTGATACCCAAGATACTCAAGCATTTCAGATGTAAGCTCCCGGATTATTTCCTCGTCGTCCATGAGCAGTATCGAAGCGCCCTGAAAGTTATTCGCGGCTTGTATGGCAGTTTCAGCCTGTTGCCCTGGGCAGGTCTTTCCTGTCGATGGCAGGTAGATGGTTAACATCGTCCCCTTGCCGACTATGGAGGTGGCACTGATATCTCCGCCATGCCTGCTGACTATCGAGTGAGCCGAGGCAAGACCAAGCCCATTGCCTGCTGACTTGGTAGTAAAGTAGGGGTCGAATATTTTTTTGAGGTCATCAGCAGATATCCCGCACCCTTCATCGGCAAATGATATCCTGATGTACATTCCGGCAGGTAGAACCAGTTCATTCTTGATGTCTAATTTTTTGTTACAGGCGGTCACCGTCAGTGTTCCGCCACCCGGCATCGCCTGTGTTGCATTGATAATGATATTGTTGAATACCTGGTTGATCTGTCCTTCATCTGCTTCGATAGCATATAGTGAATCGGGGAGATCAACGATACCCTTGACATTAGACCCACGTAGCACCAGAGAGACCGATTCATGTATCAGGTGCTTGACTGAAACCACCTTCTTGATCGGCTCTCCCCCCCGAGCAAAGGTCAGGAGCTGCTGGGCCAGTTCTCCGGCCCGAACCGATGCCTTCTCCGCTTCGATCAGTCGTTTGTGGGACTTGTGTATTGGGTCAAGGAACATCAGTGCAAAGGAGATGTTACCCATGATGCCGGTAAGAATGTTGTTAAAATCGTGGGCGATGCCGCCGGCAAGGACGCCCAGGGATTCAAGTTTCTCAATTTTCAGTTGTTCTTTTTCGTGCTCTTTGCGGTCGGTGATGTCGGTGTGTGTTCCAATCATGCGCAAAGGTTTGCCGTCATCACCCCGACTCACCACCATGCCTCGGCCAAGAATCCATTTATAGCTGTCATCCTTGCATTTCAAGCGGTATTCAACAATATACGTTGCCGTTTTGCCCTCCAGGTGTGCCTGCATAGCTTCTGCAACATACGACTGATCATCGGGATGAATCCGATCTACCCATTCCTGGTTATCAGGCAGGATGTCGCCTTCGGCATACCCCAGCATCTCCTTCCAGCGTTTGGAATATATTGCATTATCGGTTCGAACATTCCAATCCCATACGCCGTCACCGGAACCTTCTATGGCAAATTTCCAACGGTATTCGCTCTCCCGCAGGGCTTCCTCTGCTTGCTTGCGGTCGGTGATGTCGATGGTGAAACCGGCAAGCAGGGTTTTATCTCCCAGTACAAGCGGAAATTTGATGGTGGTAAAACTTCGCCCTTTAAGCTCCTCATCAACTTTCAAAACTTCACCCTTTGAAACAACGGCCCAATCGGCGGAGGTCATCTTCGCGGCGAATTCTGCAGGGAAGAGCTCCGCCATTGTCATGCCGATCATTTTTGACCCGGGAATGCCGATCATCTCCTTAAAATTATCGCTGGCCTGCAGTACGCGGCTCACGGTCGGTGTTACCTCCTTGATGTAGACATATACCGGTGAGTGACGCATAAACAGGGAGAACATATCATTGGCTTCTCGCAATACATTTTCTACCTTTTGACGGGAAGTTTCTTCCCGTCGCCGACGGGCAATATTCCACCCCAGCAGGCTAATTATCATTACCTGAGCTATGAAAAGAACTGTTCCAAGCCACAGGTAGTATTTGTAGCGCGTATAGAAAGTATCGGGCCTTCCTGTCACCAGCGATCCCACAGGAAGCAGTGCTTCGCTGACGCTGAATTTCTGGAGCCCCGAATAGTCGAACATGTATACTGTGGGGCTTTCGATAATGGCAAGTGAGCCAGCCTTTTCACCCCGCAGTATCCTTCCGGCAAGGGTTGCTGCATTCTCCCCCTGCAATCGTCCGCTCAGCAGCTTTCCGCCAAGAACACCGGGGGCCATGTAAAAATCCCACACGGTGTAAACCGGCCTTCGCGAAGCGCTCACGATGTATTCCATGCTTTCGCGTGCCGTAAAGGTTCTCCCCTCCGGATCGCGAAAGAATGAGAGACAGAGTACGATCGTATCGTCTGTCAACCGTTTCAGGCTGGCGCTTAATTGGGACGCCGTAAGTTTATCCAGCTCAATGAATTTGATGGAGGGGTAGTTGCCGGCAACCTTTCTCGCCAGGCCAAGATTAATCAGACCGGTTTCCGTAACGTCGGTTATGAGTGCAATCTTCTTTGTTCCCGGATGGAGCTTGAGAGCGATATTGATCGTCGAGACGATATCGAGCACCTCGCTGACCCCCGTGTAGCCGCTGGCTGAATCAAAATGGTACTTGAAAATATCGTTTATCCCGCAGAACACCACCGGCACACCGGGGAATAATCTGTCCCGATGCATGAGCAGGAAGTCGAGAGCATTGTTGTCTGACGCGACAATGACGTCAAATTTGACGTTTTTATAGAGGTGCTTGTAGAGTTCTGCCAGGTGCGGGAACATGATGTCGGCTGTTTGCCGCTTGGTATTCATGTACTCAACATAGATCTCGGCCTTTGGAAACGATCCAGACAGGGTGCGGGAGAAGCCTTCCTGAATCATATCCGTCCAGAGATAACCCTGGTGGTAGGAATGAAGAACCAGCACCTTCTGCCCGCCATTTGCCTCAGCGTTGGATGGAATGCAGCAGATCGCCACACAAAGAAAGACAATTACTGGCAAGACCAGATTCAGCAGCAGCTTGAAAGCAGGCCAGATCGCACTGTCAGGAATGCAGGCATCTATGTTAGAATCAGTACTCTTCATGATGTTCCTTAACCTACTCACAGCTTAGCAGCATGAATTTACAGAATTGCCCATTACCCTCCCCCCTCCTCCCCCCGTCCGGACAAAAGCTGGCACGAGAAAAAGCACCTATAGGAGTGAATTTATTCTGGAGCAATAGACAATATGGGGAGTGTCCCTATTTATTTCCCTATTTATTTCCTCTGTTCAGGCGAACCTGTCTTGTAAGGTAAAATAAAATGTAGCGCCTTCTCCCTCTTTACCTTCGGCCCAGATTTTACCTCCATGTCGACGGATGATTCTTTGCACTGTCGCAAGCCCTATCCCAATCCCTTCATAATCTTTCTCGCTGTGCAGTCTCCTGAATGGTGTAAACAGGTTGTCACGATAATCCATGCTGAATCCTGCGCCATCATCGCGGACAGAATAAACGCTGCTTCCATCCTCCTGAGTCACTTTAAACTCTATAACCGCAAGCTCTTTTTTCGAAGTGTATTTCCAGGCATTGCCGATAAGGTTTTCAAGGAGTGACTTCATAAGAGTCGAATCGGCACGGACAATCATTCCATCGGCAACATTGAGGATTACATGCCGGTCTGGCTCATGCTCCTTCAACCCGTTGAATATTTCGGATGCCAGCTCGCTCAGGTTAACTGTCTCATTACTCAACTCGCTGCTGCTGATGCGAGAAAGCTTGAGCAAAGCATCAATGAGTTGATTCATCCTCTGGGTAGCTACTTTGAGACGAGTAATGTAATGGAGCTCTTCGTCCGATAGTTTTAATGCGCATTCCTCATACAGAATATCTACAAAACCTTTTATTCGAAGCAGAGGCGCCCTCATGTCATGGGAAACCGAATAGCTGAAAGCCTCAAGTTCGCTGTTTAATGATTTGAGCTCCGCTGTTCGCTTCTGAACCCGCTCTTCCAGCTCTTCATTAAGCTTCTTCAGAGCCGCTTCAGCATTTTTCCGCTTGGATATATCTTCGAAGAGCACCCCGATGCAATTATCCGGGAGCGGAAATGACTTGAAAGAGAAAGCCGCATCTTTGATATTTTGATCAGAGTAAAAAAACTCTTCCACCTCGAAAGGAAGCCCGTTCCTTGCAACATCTGCAAATTTCTCCGGGATCCCCGCTTGTCGTAATCTCGGGAAAATATCGTCAATGGTTCTGCCAATAATTTCCTTGCCAGAAAGAGCAAGCAATCTCACCGATCTCGGGTTTGCTGCCACCAACCTGAGAGTGTGGTCATCTGTGGGGTCTTCAAGGCGATACACGTAGAGCCCCACCTGCATCCTTTCAACAATGTCGGCATACTGGGATAATTCTTTTTCATGCTTCGTTCGTTCCTCATTGTCCTTAAGCAATGCGAGCGTCATCTCATCAAATGCACGACCCAGTTCGCCCAGTTCGCCCCCTGAAACATAATCCGTTACACGGACACCGAGATCCCCATTTGCAACTTTTTGTGTAGCATCCCGAAGGGCAATGATTTTGTCTACGATCCCCCTCTTGCTGATGTAGAGAGCAAACCCAAACGCCAGGAGCAGCATGGACGACATCAGACCCAGATTGAATATGAGTTTCGAGTGGGCTCCCCCAAAAACTGTCTCCACTGGTATGCCGGTGCGCACATACATGTAGGGAGTCTGCTCACCGCTCAGGTGGAGTTTCTGATAGGCGAAAATGCGCCGTATCCCTGTATTGCTGACAGCTTCAAAGGTTCCTTTGTCCGGACCCTGCGTCATCCGCCTGAAAAGGCCTTCCCTGTCCTCTTTCCCTATGGTTAGTGGTGCGGTTACATTAAAGAGGATGGTCCCCTTATGGTCGGTCAGCAGTAGTGACGTGTTATCAGGGATATTCTTCAACCTGAACCGTTGGTTGTATTTCTCAAGGGTAAAAACTACGACAGCTACATCAGTTATATGTCCGGAAACGTCTTTTATGGGATAGGCAAAATTCAGTACCGGCTTATTCAGGGTTCTTCCGATGCCATATTCACCGGAGGAAAATTGCCCTGATGCCATCACATTCCGGAAATATCTTCTATCCGCAAGTGAAACAGGGATTTTGACCGGAATTGCCTCTGCCCACTGCAGACCGGTATTGTCTGTTATGAGCAGATTGGCATATTTGGGGTTTTTCTTGACAAGTTTAGCC
>JAYSLX010000244.1:0-15404 GCA_043725245.1 Geobacteraceae bacterium
GCCGTCGTCCAGTACCTGGAGCAGTACGTTGAAGACTTCAGGGTGTGCCTTCTCGATCTCGTCAAAGAGAATAATGGAGTATGGTCTGCGTCGGATCGCTTCGGTAAGCTGTCCCCCCTCCTCGTAACCGACATACCCCGGCGGTGCCCCTATCAGCCGCGCAACGGTGTGCTTCTCCTGGTACTCGCTCATGTCTATCCGGACCACGGCCTGGTCGTCGTCGAAGAGAAATGAGGCAAGTGCCCGTGCAGTTTCTGTCTTGCCAACACCGGTAGGACCTAGGAAGATAAACGAGCCAATGGGACGGTTCGGGTCGGACAGTCCGGCTCGGGCACGTCGCACGGCATTTGCTACCAGGATCAGGGCGTCATCCTGGCCAACCACACGACTCTTAAGCCGGTCCTCCATCTTGACCAGTTTTTCAGATTCTGTTTCAAGCATCCGGGTGACCGGGATTCCGGTCCATTTGGCGACAATCTCTGCAATCAGATCGCTGTCCACCTCTTCCGGGAGCATCTTCCCCTCTTTCTGGCGTTGGCCCATCTCCAGGTTTTTCTCGGCAATCTCTTTTTCGATCGCAGGAATCTCCCCATAGCGGAGTTCGGCAGTTCGGGCAAGGTTTCCGTTCCGCTCGCTTTTCTTTGCATCTTCCCTCTTTTCTTCAAGAAGTTTCTTCAGTTCGCTAATCCTGGTATGGAGTTCTTTCTCCTGCCGCCAGTGGGACTTCAATCCGGCGGATTGAATCTTTAGCTCTTCGAGCTCAGCGGCAAGCCTCTTCAGTCGCTCCTGTGCGTGTGGGTCGTGTTCGCGCAGAAGTGCCTGTTTTTCTATTTCCAGCTGGATGATCCTTCTCTCAACCTCGTCGATCTCCTGAGGCATGGAGTCGATCTCGATCCTCAGGCGCGAGGCTGCCTCGTCTATAAGGTCTATTGCCTTGTCCGGCAGGAAGCGGTCGGTAATGTAGCGATCCGAGAGAGTTGCTGCGGCGATGATGGCGTTGTCCTTGATCCGTATCCCATGGAAATTCTCGTACTTTTCCTTTAGTCCCCTCAGGATGGCTATGGTGTCCTCGACGCTAGGTTCTCCGGTATAAACCTGCTGGAAGCGGCGCTCCAGGGCAGCGTCTTTTTCGATATATTTCCGATATTCATTCAGCGTAGTTGCCCCGATGCAGTGGAGCTCGCCCCTTGCCAGGGCCGGCTTGAGCATGTTGGAAGCATCCATCGCTCCTTCTGCGGCGCCTGCGCCGACCAGGGTATGGAGCTCATCGATGAAGAGGATGATTTTCCCTTCCGCTTTCTCCACCTCTTTTATGACTGCCTTAAGGCGGTCCTCGAACTCTCCGCGGTACTTGGCGCCGGCGATGAGCGCCCCCATGTCGAGTCCTACGAGGCGTTTCTCCTTCAGTGCCTCAGGGACGTCGCCGGCAATAATGCGCTGGGCCAGACCTTCTACAATGGCAGTTTTTCCTACACCCGGTTCTCCGATAAGAACTGGATTGTTCTTTGTCCGTCGTGACAGTACCTGGATGACTCTGCGGATCTCGTCATCACGGCCTATAACTGGATCGAGTTTTCCTTTCCGGGCAAGATCTGTAAGGTCGCGAGCATACTTGGAGAGGGCCTGGAATTTATCCTCCGGATTCTGGTCGGTTACCTGATCCTCTCCCCGCACATCCTTTAAGGCGGTCAAAACCGCCTCTCGCGTCACACCGTTTTCAGCGAGTATCCGACCTGCCTCGCTTCCCCCGTCACTTGGCATGGCCAGCAGTAAATGTTCGGTAGAGAGAAAGCTGTCTTTCATGCCGTCCGCTTCCTTCTGTGCAGCATTGAGGAGGCGGTTCAGGCCGGAAGAGATGGAGATCTGCATTGTGTCGCCGCTTGCACGGGGGAGCTTTTTAACGGCGATATCGGCCTTATTCCTTATAGTTGACGTACTTGCTCCGACCTTTTGGAGAATCACCGGGACCAACCCCCCCTCCTGGTCCAGCAGTGCCAGAAGAAGGTGTTCCTGCTCTATCGAAGCATTTCCGTTGTTGGATGCCGATTCATTGGCTGCTGCAAGAGCTTCCTGGGTTTTGACGGTCATTTTATCCGGTCGAATCATGGTAAAACTCCTTTCCTTCTCTGCTTGAAACATAATGGTGGGTGTTGACTATGTCAAGGTGAGGGAAGTGTACAATATAAGCACATCATGGTTCGACGCGGTAACTATATAATTGAACTATGCATATTGTGCCTTGCCGATAAAAGCTGTTCAGTTGATGTACAGAAAAAAAATGATAGAACAGAGAAAAATGTAGAAACTACAAGCCGTTACCTGATTGAAGGGATGGCACGATTTTCGGTACTGTTTCCGAGGCAACTGAATTCCCAACGGAGGAAGGGCATGGGAAGATTCGCAGTATGCATACTCGGATGTCTGGTGCTTACAGGCTGCAGTGAACTTCAGATAATTGGCAGGGCTACTGTTAGAGAACTTTCTGCTGACTCCATCAGTGTGGAGAAAGATCGCTATCAGCTGCGGCTTGCGAGCCAGCCGAAGGTTACTGAATCACTGACTCAGGTAGCCAAGGTTGATCAGGCCTCTTTGACCGATGTTCGCCAGGGTGACGTGAAGCACAAAGAGCTTTGGCGGCATTGACCTGCTTCTTTGTTGTAATGGAAGAAAAACGGCTACAGCATATTTTGTGCTGCAGCCGTTTTTCTTTATGTGGCGAGAGTTTCAGAAATCGCTTCAAGCAGACATTCGACCATGCATTTTCTGCAGAGGTCGCACCTTCCGGGATCTAGTAAGCGGGCCTTTTTCCGAGACCCTTGCTGGTCCAGGGTGAACAGCCCTTTGTGGCAGGCAGAGACGCAGCGGCCGCATCCGGAACATCTGTCAGAATTTATCCGGATGGCAACCGCTTCAGGATTCAGCGGCGGCTGGTGAATTTCAGTTCCATCTGTTTCCATGGGGAGCGGAGATCCTTTGGAAGTGGCGAATAGCTGGGGCAGGATGCAATGACCGCATGGGCCGGCTGCTTGCAGCGCCTGCGGCAAGTCGTGCAGAGTGGGTTAGCGGCAAGAGGTGTATTCTTCATTGGGGCAACCAAGTGAGGCGATGGGGGCTCATCAGAGCCCCCATCCGGTTTATGCGATCTTTGTGATCCAGCCCGACTGGTCCGGAATCTTCCCGTACTGTACGCCGGTCAGGGTATCGTAAAGTTTCTGGGTAAGGTTGCCAACACCGCTGTGTCCGATGGTGAGAGACTCATCCCTGTAGCAGAGTGAGCCGACCGGGGTTATTACGGCTGCAGTGCCGCTGCCGAAGGCTTCTGTTACCTTGCCTGAACGGATGTCGTTCATGAGTTCATTGACGTCGATCTGGCGTTCTTCGACGGTAAAACCGAGGCGGTCGGCCAGTTTCATAACTGAATCGCGAGTAATGCCGTTCAGGATCGAGCCGTTCAGTGGAGCTGTCACGACATGTTTACCGTAGGCAAACAGCATGTTCATGGCGCCAACTTCTTCTATGTAGCGTTTATGTACGCCGTCAAGCCAGAGGACCTGTTCGAACCCTTTTTTCTTGGCTTCCAGGCCGGCTTTCAGGGAGGCAGCATAATTGGCGCCGGTTTTGGCTTCACCGGTACCGCCTGCAATCGCCCTTACATAATGGTCCTCAACGAGAATCTTGACCGGGTTGAAGCCGGAGGCGTAGTAGGCACCAACCGGCGAGAGTATGACGTAGAAATAGTAATGGTCTGAAGGCTTCACTCCCAACACCGGCTCCACAGCGATCATGGTGGGGCGGATGTAGAGTGAGGTTCCCGGCGAGCCGGGGATCCATTCGCGTTCAAGGCTCACCAGCTGCTTGATCCCATCAAGGAAGAGATCTTCCGGAACCTCCGGCATGCACATCCTCGCGGCAGAGAGGTTGAATCTGCGGGCGTTCATCTCCGGTCTGAACAGTGCAATGCTGTTGTCCTGCCACCTGTAGGCCTTAAGCCCTTCGAATATCTCTTGTGCGTAGTGGAAAACCAGAGCTGCAGGATCCAGGGTGAACGGCGCGTACGGTTGAATACGAGCATCGACCCATCCCTTGTCCACCTTCCACTCGGCAATAAACATCCGGTCGGTGAATATCCTGCCGAAGCTGAGCTGTGACTCGTCGGTGAAGCGGGGTTTTTTCCGGTCGTCAGGGAGTGGGAGCACCTGGATTTCCATTGGTCGTTGCCTCCGTGAAGGCGCCGTGGCGCCGCGTTTCATTATCTATCGTTTATCACACTAGCCGCTTCTGCGGCAAGGGTTTTATGCCACCATATCCGTTGATATTTTCCCCCGAGCAATGGACCACCAGCGGCATCACTTTTCCCTGAATCAGCAACTCTCAGCCTGATTTTACATGGCATTACCGCCAATCTCTGCTATAGTTCATAGAATTTTACCCATGAGCGCCAGTTGGCGCATGAGATACAATAGCCGGTGGAGAACACGATTTCTCCCGGCGCGAAAGGAACCTAACAGGAATGTCAAAGAAGATGTTTATAAACGTGATGCACCCTGAAGAGGCCAGGGTGGCTATTGTTCAGGATGGCCGTCTGGTTGAGCTGGATATCGAGATTGCCGGGAGCGAACAGACCCGGGGCAATGTCTACAAGGGGGTAGTGGTACGGGTTGAACCGTCACTTCAGGCTGCCTTCGTGGATATCGGTCTGAAGCGGCTCGGCTTTCTGCAGATGGGTGAGCTTCACCCGGATTACTGGCAGTGGCGGGATGAAATTCCCGAAAATCAGCGGAAAAGTCGGCCTCGCATCCAGGAGGTCCTCCGCCGCGGCCAAGAGCTGATCGTGCAGGTAGAGAAGGGGGAGCGTGACATGAAGGGCGCAGCCCTGACTTCATATCTCTCCCACCCTGGCCGCTACATGGTACTGATGCCCGGGAGCGACTCTTCCGGCGTATCTCGCAAGGTTGAGAACGAGAAGGAGCGGAAGGGCCTGAAGGAGCTGATTGCAGAGCTTGAGATCCCGGAGGGGGTGGGGTACATTGTCCGGACCGAGGCGGTCGGAAAGACCAAGACTGAAATCAAGAAGGATCTTCAGTATCTCCTTAAACTCCACAACGGTATAAAGGAGAAGGCTGCCGTTACCAAGGCGCCGGCCCTTATTGCCGAGGAAACCGATCTGGTAACCCGGACCATCCGCGATTACTTTACATCCGAGATCGATGAAGTGCTGGTGGACAGCAAGGAGTATTACAAGCAGATCAAGGCCTTCTTCAAGGAGACCATGCCGAAGTTCGAGAAGCTGGTCAAGCTTCATACAGAGAAGCGGCCGATCTTCTCACGCTACCAGCTTGAGGAACAGATCGATCAGATCTACGAAAAAAAGGTCCCGCTCCCTTCCGGTGGGTCGCTGATAATAGAGCCGACCGAGGCGCTGGTTTCCATCGATGTCAATTCCGGCAAGGCTTCCGGCGAGCGGGGTGTAGAGGACACCGCTTTCAAGACCAATCTCGAGGCGGCGGAAGAGGCTGCCCGGCAGTTGCGGCTCCGCGACCTTGGCGGCCTTATCGTTATCGACTTCATAGACATGCGAGACCGCAAGCATATTGCCGAGGTGGAAAAAATTCTGAAGAACGCCCTCAAACTGGACAAGGCCAGGGTCACCATCGGCAAGATCTCCCAGTTCGGGATGCTTGAGATGTCGCGTCAGCGGATCAAGCAGACCATCGACCAGGCGATCCATCTGGAGTGCCCTCACTGCAGCGGTCGCGGCAAGGTGAAGAGTGTTGAGGCGATGGCGCTCTCGTTTCTCCGCAAGGTTCATGGAGCAGCAGCCAAAGGTACCGCATCCGAGGTGCATGGCGGGGTGCCGCTTGAGATCGCCTACTATCTGCTTAACCGCAAGAAGCGTGAGCTGGCGCAGATCGAAGACGATTACGAGATTTCGGTTACTGTGAAAGGTAAGACCTCGTTCCTGATGAACCAGGTGGAGCTGGAGGTGATCAAGCGCGAGAGGCCGGCCGGTGATGAGTACCATCATGCCGATGAGGCGGAGCTCCCTCAGGCGAAGAAGGAGACGATGCCTGTTGTGGCTGCCGACATCCAGGAGCTGCCGGCTGATGAGGGTGTGGTAAAGAAGAAGCGGAAGCGGAGCCGTAAAAAGAAGGGGGCCGAGACGGTCGGAGAGGGCGAAAATTCTCAGGTCGACGAGATTGAGGCTGCTTCGGAAGTAATCCCTGAAATGGAAGAGGGAGAGGATGATGAGGCTGAGGCTTCCCATGAAGTCGTAGCTGCTGAAGGTGGTGAACCTGCGGGAGATGGGAAGAAGAAGCGGCGTCGCCGGCGTCGCAAGAAGCCAAAGGGAGAGCATGCGGCTGGTGAGGTAACTCCGGATAGTCTGGTTGAACAGGTAATTGATGCCGAACCTTTTTCCGCACAAGAGGCTCACGTAGAAACAGGCGAAGTTACTGCTGCCTCGGACGAGCCAAAGAAGAAGCGTCGCCGTCGCAAGCGTAAAGGGAAGGGTGGCGGCGAAGTCGCAGCTGTTGAACAGGCATCGACTGCTGAACATATAGAACCGGTTGAAGTAGCAATGCCAGTGCCTGCTCTAAAGCCAGTAGCTGAGGAAAAGCCTGCGAGGCCCCGCCGCGCGCCGCGTAAGAAGGCTGTTGCCGAATTGGTTCTAGCTTTGGCTCCGGTCGCAGAGCCTTCGCCAGAGGCTAACGCGGCTGCCGAAGAGCCGAAAAAAGCTTCAAAATCTCGCCGGACGCCGCGCAAGAAGCCGGCAGAATCGAGAGCTCCTGCTACTGCCTCGCCCGAGGAACAGTCACCAGCAGAAGAGAAGCCAAAGCCGGCCAGGAAGCCCAGGGCTAAGAAAAAACCGGCGACAGAGGAGTGATTTCATGGAAACAACTGGCCGCACACTGTTGACTTTCCTTGCTCTCGTTGTGTTTTTGGCATCAACGGCCATGGCCGTCGAGTACGGCGGCATCCGTGAACTCTCCGTTTATCCGTTTGTACAGTACTTTACATGGGAGGAGTTTAGCAGGGGGCAGCGGCTTCTCAAGGAGAGCGGCCCTCAGTACGGAGCAGGCGGCGCCATAAAGTTGCATCTCCTGGAGGGCGTGGCTGGAGCCATGACACTCTCGGACAGGCTGGAGCTGTTCGGTTCCGAGGTGGATTACGAGGGCCAGTTGCAGAACGGGACCCCTCACAACACGACCGTTGGCTATGTAGGCTTTCAGAACAGATTGGATCTCGGGTGGGCAATACCGATTCATGGCGTGACGGTCGAGCCGTTCAGTGGTCTTGGCTACCGCTGGTGGCTCCGTGATTTGCAGGGGTCGGGTGGCTACCCCGAGTACTGGTCTTCGCTGTACGCCCTCTTCGGGATGCGCAGCCTTTACCCGTTGTCAAAAAATGCCAGATTTACGGTGATGGGGGCTGCCAAGTACCCATTCGAGAACAGGAACATGGTGGATTATCCTGGAACCGGCAATGTTGACCTGGTTCCGGGAAATGCATGGTCTGCCCTGGCCGAGGCCAGCGTAACCTATCGACACTTCTTTGCCGGGGTCTATTATGAGAATTTCATCTTTGAGCAGTCGCCGGCGGTGGCGAAATTCAGTACCATAGAAAACAGTACTATTTTACTCCGCCAACCTCGTTCCGAATCCGAGATCTACGGTCTCCGGGTAGGGTGGGCATTCAAGTAGCCAATCCATGAATACTCACACACTTGCCGCAATTGCCTTATTCGGAGCACTGGGGTGCCTTTCCCGGTACCTGCTCTCGAGCTGGGTGCTTGAACGCGCCGGAAGTGGATTCCCTTACGGAACACTGGTAGTGAATCTCGTCGGCGCATACCTTATCGGTCTGGTCATGGAGTTTGCGATCCGAAGCTCCCAACTTTCTCCATCAGTTCGTTCCGGCATTGTCATCGGTTTTCTCGGTGGGCTCACCACCTTTTCCACGTTCAGTTACGAAACTTTCAGACTTATCGAAGACGGCAAATTTGTTGCGGCTTTCGGCAACGTCATGGCCAGCGTGCTGGTCTGCTTGGTGTTTACCTGGTTGGGAATCTATTCTGCCCGTCAATTCTAACGGGTCCCAGGGAAAACTTTAAAGCCGCATGGCATGATGCAACCCTTCTGGTATACTTCTATTTCATGAAATGAGTATCGGAGGGGTTTTATGTCTTTTGTGGAGGGACTCTCCCCTCGTTGGATAGAAGAGCAATACAGAATATGGCAAAAGGACCCTTCGGTCCTGTCGGCTGACTGGCGCGCCTTCTTTGCCGGCTATGATCTGGCAGAGCAAAAAGTAACAGCTCCCGGACCGATACCGGGCAAACCGTCCTGTCTTGACTGCTCCCTCAAACTGTCCGGGGTCCAGTCGATTGTCTACCGTTACCGCGACATAGGCCATCTCCTGGCCTGTACCGACCCTCTCTCTGCCTGTCCGATTTCCCATCCCCTGCTTGACCTTGCACTCTTCGGTCTGAATGAGGCCGACCTTGATACACTGTTCACCACCCGTCGTTTTTATCAAGAGAATGCTTCGCTGCGCGAGATACTGGAGACACTGCGCGATACTTACTGCCGTTCGATCGGTGTGGAGTTCATGTATATCCAGGAGCCTGCTGAGCGTCAGTGGCTGATAGACCGGATGGAGCCGGTCCGCAACCGTTCAACACTGAATACTGCTGAACAGCTGCAAATTCTGCGCGGACTCTCGGAGGCTGCGATCTTCGAATCGTTCCTGAATGGCAAGTTTCCTGCGCAGAAACGCTTTTCCCTTGAGGGGGGAGAGTCGCTCATCGTTTTTCTTGATCAGGTGGTGAACCTTTGCGCATCAGGTGATACCACTGAACTGCTCCTTGGCATGGCTCATCGGGGAAGGATAAATGTTCTTGCAAATATACTCGGCAAGCCCCTGGCCAACATCTTCAGCGAATTTTCCGATAACCTGGAACTCGCATTTGTCGGTGAAGGGGATGTCAAGTATCACAAGGGTTTTTCTGTCGACCGTCTCCTCCCCGAAGGAAGACGCCTTCATCTGACCCTTGCGTTCAACCCCTCGCATCTGGAGGCAGTAGACCCTGTTGTTGAGGGGAAGTCCCGAGCCTGCCAGGACCGTATCGGCAGCGAAGGGAAAAGTAGGGTTCTGCCCCTTTTGATCCATGGTGACGCAGCCTTTGCAGGCCAGGGGATTGTGGCTGAGACCCTCAATCTCTCCCAGTTGGAAGGGTACACTACCGGCGGAAGCATCCACGTGATTCTCAACAACCAGATAGGGTTCACCACCCTCCCGGCAGATTCCCGCTCGACCCGTTATGCTACTGATGTGGCAAAGATGTTGATGATTCCGATCTTTCACGTCCACGGCGAAGACCCTGAAGCGGTGGCCCATGTGGCCAGGCTGGCATTGGAGTACCGACAAGCCTTCCGCCGCGACGTAGTGGTGGAGATTATCTGTTACCGCCGTCATGGTCACAACGAAGGGGACGAACCGAGCTTTACCCAGCCGCTCCTGTACGAGCGGATAAGGGATCGTCCCCCTGTTCACCGGATTTATGCCGAACGCCTCGAAGTCGAAGGGATACCTCTCGCAAAGGTCCTTGAGATGGAACGGGAGATTACCTGCCGTCTCGAAAGTGCCCTCTCGGAAAAGTCGGATCCAACGGCCGATGGAGGTTTCGGTGCTGAGTGGAAGGGGATCAGTCGCAATTTCGAGCCTGTCAGCGTGGAGACCGGGGTAGCACAGAAGGGACTGGTTTCCCTGATGGAGCGGATGGCGACCCTGCCGGATGGCTTTACCCCTCATCCCAAGGTTCTGGCAATCTATCAGCGCCGGCTGGATGCGGTCAGGGGGGGGGGAGGCATAGACTGGGGGAATGCAGAGGCCCTCTCCTTTGCATCTCTATTGAATGAAGGCCGGCTGGTGCGGCTCTCCGGCCAGGATTCACGACGAGGCACATTCAATCATCGTCACGCCGTGCTGCATGACATCACAAACGATGCCACCCATACGCCGCTGGCCGCTCTTGCTGCGAACGATTCCTGCTTGCAGATCTATGACAGCATGCTCTCCGAGAGTGCAGTGCTCGGCTTTGAATATGGCTATGCCTCTGCATCACCCGACAGCCTGGTTATCTGGGAGGCACAGTTCGGCGACTTTGCCAATGGAGCACAGGTTGTCATCGACCAGTTCGTGGCTGGCGGGGAAACCAAGTGGGACCGCTCCTGCGGCCTTGTCATGCTTCTCCCTCACGGTTACGAAGGGCAGGGGGCAGAGCACTCCAGCGCCCGGATCGAACGGTTTCTCTCGCTCTGCGCCGAGGAGAACATGCTGGTCTGCTACCCTTCAACCCCTGCCCAGTTTTTCCATCTCCTCCGGCGTCAGGTAAAACTCCCCTTCCGCAGGCCGCTGGTGGTCTTCACCCCTAAGAGCCTGCTTCGTCACCCTGCCTGCGTTTCGAATCTGGAAGAGCTGTTCTCCGGAGGTTTTCAAGAGGTGCTACCGGATGTCGTTGATGCCGAAAGAGTGTCCACGGCACTCATCTGTACCGGTAAGATCTACTTTGAGCTCCTGGAGAAGCGTGGGGCGGCTGGACGCAACGATGTGGCGATAATCAGGATCGAGCAGCTCTACCCGCTCCGGGCAGACCTTTTGGCGAGTGCGGTAGCCCCCTTGAAACTCGTATCGGAGTGGCGCTGGGTCCAGGAAGAGCCGGAAAACATGGGGGCATGGCAGTATCTTCGCCCTTCACTGGTGGAACTTGTCGGCAGCGAGATCCGCTATGTCGGTCGTCCACCAGCCGCTGCCCCTGCGGTCGGTTCTCACCAAAAGCACAAGGAAGAGCAGGTCAAACTCATTGCAGAAGCCTTCCAGGAGGCATGAAGATGGAAATCAAGATCCCTGAAGTCGGTGAATCGGTATATGAGGCCCTGGTGGCAAAGTGGCGCAGGGGTAGCGGAGATGCGGTCCAAAAGGACGAGCCGCTCTGCGAGCTGGAGACCGACAAGATAACTATCGAGTTGACCGCCCAAGCGAGCGGTATCCTGACCATAGCTGTGCCTGCCGGTCAGACGGTCAAGATCGGCACGGTCATCGGCAGTATTGCAGAGGGGGAGCAGGTTGTCGCTCGGGAAGCAGCAATCGACCGGCCTGTACTGTCACCCGCAGTACGGAAAATGGCCACGGAACGTGGTATCGACCCCTCAGCCATACCAGGTTCGGGCCGGGGGGGTCGGGTAACGGTTGAGGATCTGCAAACGGCTGAGGTCGGGGACCGGGGGCCGGAGAGCGGCAAAGATGTCGAGACGGTTAGACCGTTGGTGGTCCGGTCGGAGGAGGCTGTTCCTTATCGTGCGGTGTCCCAACCCGATGAGGATGCGAGAATTACCAGGGTTCCTATGACCCCGATCCGGAGGAGAATAGCCGAGCGGCTCGTTGCAGTGCGACAGCAGACAGCCATGCTTACCACCTTCAACGAGGCCGACCTCTCCAGGATCATCGAGCTCAGGAGCAGGCACAAGGAGCAGTTCCTGAGGAAGCACGGCATAGGGCTCGGCTTCATGTCGTTTTTCGTCAAGGCGTGTTGCGAGGCGCTTGGTGAGTTTCCAATCGTGAATGCTTCCATCGACGGCAACGATATCATCTACCATAATTTCTTTGATATCGGCATTGCCATCGGTGCTGAGAAGGGGCTCGTAGTCCCGGTGCTTCGCCAAGCGAACCGGCTTCATTTCTACGAGATCGAGCAGCGGATCGTTGAGTTTGCGCAGAAGGTGAAGGAAAACCGAATCTCCATTGCAGACCTTGAGGAGGGCACCTTCACCATATCCAACGGTGGAGTCTACGGTTCGCTCCTTTCAACGCCGATCCTTAATCCACCGCAAAGCGGTGTCCTGGGGATGCACGCCATTCAGGAGCGAGCTGTTGTTCGGGATGGCCAGATCGTGATCCGTCCCATGATGTACCTCGCGCTTTCCTACGATCATCGAATTATCGACGGCCGTGAGGCGGTAGGGTTTCTGAAGCGGGTGAAGGAGTACGTGGAGGAACCTGAGGAACTGTTTCTGGAAGGGTGAGGGATCTCTGCCACCCACGGTCATATCGTGCCGCATTATTCAATTGATTGATCGCGGTTCAAACAACAATCGGAGGTGATCATTATGAGTATTGTTAAAGAGTTCAAGGAATTTGCAGTAAAGGGAAATGTGGTTGACATGGCAGTCGGCATTATTGTAGGGGCGGCATTCGGCAAGATTGTCTCTTCCTTTGTCGGGGACGTAATCATGCCACCTATCGGCGTCTTGCTGGGTGGAGTCGATTTTTACAATCTGTCGATCGTCGTTAAAGAAGCAGTGGAGAAAAAACCGGCTGTTTTGATAAGCTACGGGAAGTTCCTGCAAACGATAATAGACTTTACCATTATTGCCTTCGCTATATTTATGGCAGTAAAGGGGATAAATTCGCTCAAGAAGAAGGAAGCAGAAGCTCCACCTGCGGCACCGACAAAGCAAGAGCTGCTGCTTACCGAAATCAGGGATCTGCTCAAGAAATAGAGAAAGGTCTACCCATGGGGCGCGGTTGCTGACTTTCATGAAGTCGCTGATGGGTATTGGAGTGAAATATGAACAGATCTGACATTATCTATGATCTCATCGTTATCGGAGCCGGTCCCGGCGGCTACGTCGCGGCGATACGCGCAGCACAGCTCGGGATGAAGGTCTGCGTGGTGGAGAAGCGCGAGACACTGGGCGGAGTCTGCCTCAATGAGGGGTGCATACCGAGCAAGGCGCTGCTCGACTCTTCGGAGCATTTTGCCGATGCGCGGGACAGGTTCGCAGCTCACGGGGTTGTCATCGATCCACCAAGGCTCGATCTTGCCCGTATGCAGGCGCGCAAGGACGATGTGGTCAAGAAACTCACCGATGGGGTTGCCTTTCTGTTCAAGAAGAACAGTCTCGAATGGGTACATGGTATTGCCCGTCTTGCTGGAAAAGATGGCGACCTGTTCAGGGTTTCTGTGTCATTGGATGGCGCAGAGCATTCGCTTGCCGGCAGACGGGTGCTTCTTGCAACAGGGAGTCGGGCCACAGAGATTCCGTCAATCCCGTTTGACGGTGAGTTTGTGGTGGACGCCAGTGGCGCACTCTTGTTTGACATGGTTCCGGAGCACCTGCTAATTATTGGGGCAGGCTACATAGGGCTTGAGCTCGGCTCTGTCTGGCGGCGTCTCGGTTCGCAGGTGACCGTGGTGGAGATGCTTGCCAAACCCCTCCCATCTTCTGACGGACAGGTGGCTGATGCTCTTGTGCGGTCGCTCAAAAAGCAGGGGTTAAGGTTCAATTTCGAGACAAAGGTGACTGTGGTTGAAACGCAGAACGGTAAGGCGACCGTAACCCTGGAAGGCCCCGGCGGCTTGACGGCTGTTGAATGCGACCGTGTTCTCGTTGCTGCGGGGCGCATCCCGAACAGCGACGTTCCGGGGCTTGCCGAAGCAGGTGTGAAAGTTGCGGCTAACGGGAGGCTGGAAGTCGATGAAAACTACATGACTTCTGCAGCGGGGATTTACGCCATAGGCGATCTTATCGCAGGGCCGATGCTTGCGCACAAGGCTTCCGAAGAGGGGGTAGTATGCGTTGAACGTATGCACGGGGAAATGTCGGTGGTCGACTATGAATTCATTCCTGGCGTTGTCTATACCTGGCCCGAGGCTGCCGGGGTGGGTAAGACTGAAGAGCAGCTGAAGAGTGAAGGAGTTCCTTGTTCTGTTGGCAGGTTCAGTTTCTTGGCGAACGGTCGGGCAAAATGCATGGACGAGACGGATGGCTTCGTGAAGATTCTGGCTCACCAGCAGACCGGGAGGGTGCTTGGAGTTCATATAATTGGCCCGCGTGCGTCGGATCTTATCGCAGAGGCAGTAACCGTAATGACCTACGGCGGGACTGCACGGGATGTGGCCATGACCTTCCATGCGCACCCGACGCTTTCCGAGGTCTTGAAAGAGGCGGCACTTGATGTGGAAAAACGGGCGATTCACGCCTGATACAATACTCCGGCGATTAAACATTCAATACGAAATAATTCAGATGCGTTCTTAGGGGGAGGGTTACATGATCAATGATTCCATGAGGTTGTCTGCTGAAAAACTCAGGTGGGAGTGCAGTGAGGCAGATTTCGATTTCGAGACCACCGCCGACCTGCCTGACCTGGAGGGTACCATCGGCCAGGAACGGGCACTGAAGTCGCTCGATTTTGGCCTCGGAATTACCGATGCGGGCTTCAACCTCTTTCTCTCCGGCGAGGCTGGTACCGGCCGCTCATCCACTATCAGGAACATGCTGAAAAAGGTGTCCAAAGAGCAGCCGACCCCTTCGGATTGGTGCTACGTTTACAACTTCAAGGACCAGGATCTGCCGATCAGCCTGGCGCTCCCCGCCGGTCAGGGTGGAGAGCTTGAAAAGGATATGAAGGAGCTTCTGGAGGGGGTTAAGGCAGACATCCCCAAGGCACTGGACAGCAAGGACTACGAAAGCCACAAGGCCACAGTCTTTGAAGAGTACCAGGAGAAGAACGGTGAGCTGTTCGGGGCGCTGGAGAAGGAGGCGGAAGGGCTTGGATTCTCCCTGCAGCGGACTGTTTCAGGCCTTGTGATGGTCCCCCAGAAGGAGGAGCGCAACTACACACAGGAGGAGTATGAGGCACTTTCAGATGAGGAGCGGCAAAAGCTGGAGGAGGTGGGGAAGGATCTGACCGAGAAGCTGAACGATGTCCTTCGCCAGGTGAGGGAGAACGAGAAGGCATCCAAGGAGATGCTGGGGCAGCTGGACCGTGAACTGGGTCTGTCTGCGGTCGGTCGTCATATTGAACCACTGAAGGAGAAGTACAGGGATTTCGAGAAGGTGGTCAAGTACCTGGACTCCGTGCAGGAGGATATCCTCATAAACCTTGAGGATTTCAAGCCGCAACAGCCGCAGTCACAGATTGCCGGCATACGGATGATGCGTCAGGAGCCCTCCTTTGAGCGCTATGCGGTAAATGTCTTCGTGGACAACCATGAGACCCAAGGTGCGCCGGTGGTCTTCGAGCAGAATCCAACCTACAACAATCTGTTCGGACGGATCGAGAACGTCTGGCAGATGGGGGGGGTGGCCACCACCAATTTTACCCTGATCAAGCCGGGGGCTCTCCATCGTGCAAACGGCGGCTATCTCATCATCGACGCCCGCGAGGTCCTCATCAATCCCTTTGTCTGGGACGCTCTGAAGCGTTGCATTCGAAGCGGCGAGATCAAGATAGAGGACGCCCTTGAGCAGTACCGCTTCATGACCATTGTTTCGCTGAAGCCGGAGCCGATCCAGCTACAGGCCAAGATCGTCATGATCGGCTCACCCTGGATCTACTAT
>JAYSLX010000245.1:0-9005 GCA_043725245.1 Geobacteraceae bacterium
AAGAAGGACCATCACAGTCGCCGGGGTCTGCTGAAGATCGTCGGTCAGCGCCGGAGGCTGCTCGACTATATCAAGTCCCGTGATGTTGATCGTTACAAGGCCATCATCGAGAAACTTGGCATCCGTAGGTAAGCGAAGGCAGTATATCCCCCGCACCGGGATATATTGCCTTTATTTTTCACAATGGGCTTGACGGCCCATTTATTTTGTTGGGGGCGTGGATAAAGAAAACATGAAAATCTTGTTAATTGTTGAACTGGAAAAATGACTTTTCAACAACTCAACGTTTCAACATGCATGTTTTTTTTATCGACGGCCCCAACACCATCCCAAGTTGAGGAGCTGTAAACAAATGGAACAGATCGTACAGGCAGAACTCGGTGGCAGAACCGTCACCATATCAACCGGTAAGATGGCCAAGCAGGCCAACGGTGCAGTTGTTGTAAGCTGCGGAGATACAATGGTACTCGTAACTGCAGTGGCTTCAAAATCTGCCAAAGAGGGGCAGGACTTCTTCCCACTCACCGTTAATTACCAGGAAAAAGCATATGCAGGAGGAAAGATTCCTGGAGGTTTTTTCAAGCGCGAAGGTCGCCCTTCCGACAACGAAACTCTCACCTGCCGTCTTATCGACCGACCGATTCGTCCGCTTTTCCCTGAAAACTTCCTGAATGACACCCAGGTCATGGCTACGGTCGTGTCCGCCGACAAGGATAACGATCCTGGGATCCTCGCCTTGATCGGCGCATCTGCAGCGCTGGAGGTCTCCGATATTCCCTTCTTTGGTCCTATTGCAGGTGTCAAGGTCGGCCGTGTTAATGGTGAGCTGGTGGCAAACCCCTCAGCCGAACAGTTGGAGCTGAGTGAGCTGGAGATCGTCGTCGCGGCCAGTCGCGATGCAGTAATCATGGTTGAAGGGGGCGCTGCCGAGGTATCTGAAGAGGTTATGTTGGAGGCAATCTTCTTTGGCCATGCAGCAGTGCAATCGATCCTGGATGCCCAGGTGGAGCTCCGGGGAAAAGCCGGTGTAGCCAAGCGCGAGATTGCTCCGCCAGTCGTGGATGAGACTTTCAAGGCGCGGGCCGCGGAACTCGCCTACGGTGCCATGAAGGAGGCTGTCCGCATCAAGTCCAAGGGGGACCGACATAACCGGATCGATGCTATAAAGGCCGAAACTATCGCGGCACTGGCTGCCGATTATGAGGGGCGCGACAAGGAGATCAAGGGTTTCCTTAATGATTTTGAATATGAACTTGTCCGCGAGCATATTATAAAGGATGGTGAGCGGATCGACGGTCGTGACACCAAGACGATCCGCCCAATCACCAGTGAGGCAGGGCTTCTGCCTCGCGCCCACGGGTCGGCACTCTTCACCCGTGGCGAAACCCAGGCATTGGTAGCCGCTACCTTGGGAACCTCCAGCGACGAGCAGCGGATTGATTCGCTGTATGGTGAGAGCAAGAAACGCTTCCTTCTCCACTACAATTTCCCCCCTTTCTCTGTGGGAGAAACCAGCTTCCGTCTTGGACCAGGCCGACGCGAGATAGGTCACGGCGCCCTTGCCGAACGCGCCCTTGCCCGTGTACTGCCTAATCACGACGATTTCCCCTATACTATCAGGATTGTCTCTGACACGCTGGAAAGCAACGGATCATCTTCAATGGCCTCAGTTTGCGGCGGCTCCATCTCCATGATGGACGCAGGCATCCCGATCAAGGCACCGGTAGCCGGCATTGCCATGGGACTCATCAAGGAGGGGGATGATGTAGCGATTCTCTCCGACATCCTTGGCGACGAGGACCACTTGGGTGACATGGATTTCAAGGTTGCCGGTACCGCTAACGGCGTCACTGCACTCCAGATGGACATAAAGATAACCGGCGTTACCCGCGAAATCATGCAGACTGCACTGGGTCAGGCCCGCGAAGGGCGACTCCATATACTTGGCAGAATGGCAGAGACCATCTCGACCGCACGTGCTGACCTGTCGACCTATGCGCCTCGAATTACCACCATATGGATCAAGAGCGACAAAATCCGCGACGTAATCGGTTCCGGCGGAAAGACTATTCGGAGCATCACGGAGAGCACAGGCGTAAGCATCGATATAGAAGACTCCGGCAAGATCAATATTGCAAGCCACGACAAGTTGGCTTGCGACAAGGCGATCCAGATGATCCGAGACCTGACCGCAGAAGCCGAAGAGGGTAAGCTTTACAGCGGTATTGTTAAGAAAGTGATGGATTTCGGGGCCTTTGTTGAGATATTTCCCGGCACAGACGGACTTGTTCACATCTCCGAGCTCGATACGGAGAGGGTCAAGAATGTGACTGACGTCCTCAAGGAAGGTGACAAGGTTCTGGTTAAATGCATAGGGATAGATAAGCAGGGTAAGATTAAGCTATCCCGTAAAGAAGCCCTTGGCGCGACTCTGGAGAAATAATATCCAGTTTGCGAAAAGTAATTGGGTGGTTCTGAAATCAGACCACCCAATTTTTTTGTCTTATTCTTCTCCTCGAGCCGATCCCTCTCTGGCATTTTTCCCGTTTCACGGTATAGTTCAGCCATGATCAATAAAACACTCCTAAATAACGGTATCAGGGTAGTTTCAGAACAGATACCATACGCTCATTCCGTTTCCATCGGCATTTGGGTCACCAGTGGCTCACGACACGAGCCCCTTGAGATGAACGGCATCACTCATTTCATAGAACACCTCATGTTTAAGGGGACTTCCCGTCGCACTGCTCTCGATATAGCCCGAGAAATCGATGCGGTTGGTGGCGTGCTCAATGCATTCACCGGTCGAGAATATGTTTGTTACTATGCCAAGGTCTTGAGCTCACACCTCGCAATGGCTATCGACCTTTTGTCGGACATCTTTCTGAATTCGGTCTTTGACCCTGACGAGATCGAGAAAGAGCGAAAGGTGATACTCCAGGAAATTGATATGCTGGAGGATACCCCCGACGATTTCATTCATGACCTGTTTTATCAGAATTTTTGGAAGGGACATCCACTGGGGCGCCCCATTGTCGGCTCCAAAGAAAGAGTTGAGAGCCTTAACCGCGATGTTCTCCTTGCACATAAAAATGGAACGTACAACGCTCAAAATATCATTATCGCTGCAGCCGGCAAGGTGGACCACGACGAGCTGCTCCGCTTGCTTTCAACGGTCTTCAGCCTTGTTCAAGGAGGAGAAGGGGAAGGGAATACCCCGATCCCATCGCATGTGAAGGGTGTGCATCATCTTGAGAAGGAACTTGAACAGCTGCATCTCTGTCTCGGTACCCGCGCGCTCCCACAGAACGACTCCCGTCGGTACGAGGCGTATATACTCAATGCAATCCTTGGGGGCAGCATGAGTTCGCGTCTCTTCCAGGAGGTGCGGGAGAAGCAGGGCCTTGCCTATTCGATTTACTCGTATATGGCTTCCCACTCAGACAGCGGCTCATTGGTGGTGTATGCAGGTACCAGTCAGGACCGGATGGATGAGGTTGTCTCCATTATCCTGCGTGAGATGCTGCGCCTCAAGACCGAACTGCTAACCGCTACCGAACTCTTCGCTGCCAAGGAGCAGTTGAAGGGCAACATACTTCTCTCCTTGGAGAGCAGCGATAACCGTATGTCAAAGCTGGCAAAGAATGAGATCTATTTCGGACGCTATCAATCACTTGACGAGATTATGAGAGGGTTTGATCAGGTAACGGCCGATAGAGTTCTGGATCTCTGCCAGGAAATGTTTGCTGATCTCTCCCTCAATCTTGTCCTGCTGGGCAAGCCGGGGCTAATTCCTCCCCTGGCGACCTCACTTATTTTGTAGCCTTGGGAAAACAGCAATGCAGCAGGTAACCGTCCGTCTAAAACGTATGAGGCCCAATTCAACAAATCCCCTTCCTGAATATATGACCCCACATGCCGCAGGAATGGATCTCTATGCGGATCTGGAGGAGGAGCTTACACTGGCACTTGGAGAGCGGAAACTTATCACGACCGGGATAGCCATTGCCCTGCCTGAGGGATATGAGGCCCAGGTAAGGCCTCGCAGCGGACTGGCGCTCAGGCATGGCATTACTATGCTCAATACACCCGGCACCATTGATAGCGATTATCGCGGGGAGATAGGCGTTATTATCGTTAACCACGGTTCAGAACCTTTTGTCATAAGCCATGGCGAAAGAATTGCCCAACTTGTGGTTGCACCGGTAGTGCGGGCCATTCTGGAAGAGGTTTACGAACTGGATGATACCAGCCGTGGTGCCGGAGGGTTTGGACATACGGGAAGGTGAAAGGCAGTGAGAATAGAGAATAGTGAAATTATCCATTTACCTTTCACCTGTCACCTTTAACTGCATTAATGGAGGTTTCCTTGAATGACCCGCGTATATATCAGCTGGCAGAAGTACTCGTTAACTATTCCGCCAGAGTCAAGAAGGGTGACGTTGTTCTGATCTCCGCCTCGGGCTTCGAGGCTACTCCTCTTGTTAAGGAGCTTTACACTCTTTGCCTTAGAAAGGGTGCTAAATATGTCGAGTATGACTTCACTTTTGCAGAGATAACGCGCCGTTTTTACGATGTTGCTACAAAGGCCCAGCTTGACTGGTTTCCTCAGCACAAACTTGACTTTATGAAGCAGGTAACGGTCTTTATCGCCATCTCTGCAGCTGACAATTCAATGGTTATGGCAAATGCAGATCAGTCGAGCATGATCGCTCATGCCAAGGTTCTGCGCCCGATTCAGGACTGGCGGGTTAAGAATACCCGATGGGTTATCACCCGCTACCCCACCCACGGCGGCGCCCAGGAGGCAAAGATGAGCCTGGAGGAGTACGAAGATTATGTCTTTGCCGCCTGCTGTATTGACTGGGGGGTAGAATCGAAAAAACAAGGTAGGCTGAAGAAGCTTATGGATCGAGCTGAAAGGGTTCGCATCAAGGCTTCTGACACAGATCTTTCGTTCAGTATCAAAGGTCTCACTGGCATCAAGTGTGACGGACGTTTCAATATCCCCGACGGAGAGGTCTTTACTGCACCTGTCAGGGATTCCGTGGAAGGTTACATAACCTACAACTGCCCAACCATCTATCAGGGGAAGGAGTTCAACGGAATCCGTCTGGAGTTCTCAAAGGGAAAGATTGTTAAGGCCTTATGTTCTGGTATGGATGAAGCTCTGAACCAGATCCTTGACACTGATGAGGGAGCCCGCTACATCGGCGAGTTTGCCATTGGGGTCAATCCCGGCATACGCCGCCCCATGCGGAATATACTCTTTGATGAGAAGATCTTCGGATCTATCCACTTCACCCCTGGCCAGTGCTATGACGAGTGCGATAATGGTAACAGATCAGCTGTCCATTGGGACATGGTGAAAATACTAGTAGACGATGGAGAAATCTGGTTCGATGACATGCTGATTCAAAAGGACGGAAGATTTGTCCAGAGCGATCTGATAGCCCTTAACCCGGATGACTGACCATGCTCCTGCCGATAAACCCCTATAATCCACAGCAACGTCTCATTGACCGCGTAAAAGAGACCCTGGATCAGGGGGGTATAATAGCCTATCCCACGGATACCACCTATGGAATTGGCTGCAGTATCTTCAACAAGCGCGGGATTGAACGGATCTATCAGCTCAAGAAGCGGGAGAAGAAAAAACCCTTTTCCTTTATATGCGCCGACCTTTCCGAAGTGGCACGCTATGCTAAAGTGAGCAATTATGCCTACAAGGTGATGAGGCGGTTGCTCCCTGGTCCTTTCACCTTTGTCATGGATGCCGGAAGCGTTGTTCCCGACCTCCTGCTGACCCGCCAGAAGACAGTTGGCGTCCGTATCCCGGACAACCGAATATGCTTGGCTATTGTCAAGGCGCTGGGGCATCCGATTGTAACCACCAGTGCCAACCGTTCCGGTGAAGAGCCGATCGGAGATCCCCATACAATCGAACTGGAGCTGGGAACCGATCTCGACCTAATCGTAGATGGTGGCATTCTTCCTGCCGACGTAAGTTCGGTGGTGAGCCTCATTGCCAATCGACCTGAGATTCTTCGGGCCGGAGTTGGGGATGTGAGTTGGTGTCAGTAGCTGTTTACGGATTCATTAATCCTTGCATTCTGCACAATGATACGCTATGACAAGACCGCAAAAGCCTTTACTGAATACCGCAAAATTCCTTGACATCCTTCTTTGTATCACTATACTGAGAGGCTTTGAACGTCAGGGGTCTGAGGAGGCCTTTAGTTGGTCATTCGTGTCAAAGACATAACCGACAGGGCGCGTTGCTTGACTGCCATTGAGAAAGTAGAGGAGCATCCGACACTCCTTTCTCTCCAGGCAGAAGGGATATGTACCTTTCTCTCGCCGCTTGCGCTGGAGTTCAGGTCGGTCAAGGAATACGATCACATTCGTGTCGAAGGGTTGGTGGAGACAGACGTGACGCTCACCTGCTCGCGTTGTCTGACACCTTTTGATAAACATCTCAGGTCATCATTTACCATTTTCTATACTAAAGCCATTAATGCAGTTCCGCTTGATGAAGAGGTGGAACTGGGTGAGAAGGAACTGATTTCGGCGACCTATGACGGCGATGAGATAAATATTTCCCCTGAGGTCGATGAGCATGTTATTATGGAACTCCCCATGAAACCCCTCTGTAGTGGAGGGTGCCGGGGTCTCTGCAGCAGTTGCGGAACCGATCTTAACCGAATGGAGTGCGACTGCGCTGGTAAGCGGGGGAGTTTCGCCTTCGGTGCACTGAAGAACTTAAAGCTGGAAAGATAATCCAATTTCAAATCAAGAATGGAATCAAGGTGGCGAGGATGTGGCGACGAAGGCGTGCAGTGAGTACGTTGATGAGCTGTAGACGAAGTCAACGAAGATAGCGCATTGATATGGAATTGGAATAATAAAGGAGAGCACCATTATGGCAGTACCCAAGAAAAAAACATCCAAATCGCGCAAAAATATGAGGCGAGCGCACGATTTTCTGACGCCACCGGCAGCAGCTGTTTGCCCGCAGTGCAAAGCTCCCAAGCTTCCGCACCGTGCTTGCCCCTCCTGTGGGACTTACAAGGGGAAGGAAGTCCTCAAGTCCGAAGACCTATAACCCTCCTCACTGACACCCTGAACGGTCCAAGGCTACTATGAGAGTTGCTATAGATGCAATGGGGGGAGACAACGCCCCTGGGGTCGAGGTCGAGGGTGCGGTTATTGCTGCGCGCGAATACGGAATATCTGTAACCCTCGTGGGAGATGAGGAGCGGATTCGCAAGGAGCTTGCCCGCCACGACACCAAGGGGCTTGATGTCTCCATTCATCACGCCAGCGAGGTCGTAGGGATGCACGACTCCGCATCCGACGTAATTCGTAAAAAGAAGGACTCATCCATTCGGGTTGCCTTCGACCTGGTTAAGAACGGTTCTGCTGAGGCAGTTGTAAGCGCAGGCAATTCCGGTGCCACCATGGCGGCCGGGATGTTTGTGCTTAAGCGTATCAAGGGTATCGAGCGACCTGCCATTGCCCAAATTTTCCCAACCCTTAAGGGTAAAACCCTTGTCTTGGACGTGGGGGGTAATGTTGATTGTAAACCGGTCCACCTCGTTCACTTTGCAATCATGGGGAGCGTATATGCGAGCTGCATCATGGGGATTGACTCACCGCGAATCGGGTTACTCTCGAATGGCGAGGAGGAGAGCAAAGGGAATGAGTTAACCAGAGGAACTAACCCTCTGCTCAAGGACGCTTATCTAAATTACGCCGGTTATGTTGAGGGTAGGGACATCTTCAACGGTGGTGTCGACGTTGTGGTGTGTGACGGCTTTGTCGGGAATGTTGTTCTGAAGCTTTCAGAAGGCCTCTCAGAGGCTGTTGGCAAGATGCTCAAGGAGGAGATCCAGAAGAGCTTCCTTCCCAAAATCGGGTTTCTTCTTGCTCGCCCTGCATTCCAGCGATTCATGAAAAAGGTCGATTATGCAGAGTATGGTGGAGCGCCACTTCTCGGGATAGACGGAGTCGGCATGATCTGTCATGGCGGGTCCAACACCAAGGCGATTAAGAATGCCATTCGATTTGCCCACGAGTATGTCCAGCGTGGCGTGAACCAGAAGATGGCGGAGAAGCTGCAGGAGAATTTTGCTCTCTCACTGCAACAGGTTGAGCCGATTAAAGAGGCGGCGACGAACTGAGAGCGGGAGAGAGCATGCTACGGGCAGCGATCCTGGGGACTGGATCTGCAGTCCCTGATAAGGTTCTTACAAACGAAGAACTGGAGAGACTGGTCGACACCAGCAACGATTGGATCATCAGTCGAACCGGTATCAGTGAGCGCCGAATCGCCGCTCCTGATGAATACACCTCGACATTTGCCACAAAGGCTGCAGAACGAGCAATGGAGAATGCCGGCGTCACTCCGGAAGAGATAGACCTTATTATTGTAGCCACGGTGACCCCTGATTTTCCATTTCCAGCCACAGCCTGCCTGGTTCAGAACAACCTCAAAGCCACCAGAGCAGCAGCCTTTGACATCTCTGCCGCATGTTCAGGTTTTCTTTACGGGCTCTCCCTAGCAGATAAGATGATCAAAACCGGGAGCATCGGCAAGGCGCTGGTTATAGGTGCCGAGGTGCTCTCCCGAGTAGTTGACTGGACTGACCGAAGCACCTGCTGCCTTTTCGGAGACGGAGCCGGAGCAGTGGTCCTCGGTGTTGAGGATACGGACAACGGTCCAGGAATCTTGTCAACCCATATCCACAGCGACGGCAGCTACTGGGAACTTCTCCATCAGCCCGGGGTTGGCAATCGCAACCCTGCCGTGCAGGGAACATTGGACAATCGACTCGTTTACATCAACATGCAGGGAAACGAGGTCTTCAAGCTTGCGGTAAGGGCCATGGAGGATGCCGCTCACGAGGCTCTCGAGGCCAATGGTTTTACATTGGAGGACATCGACCTTTTTATTCCGCATCAGGCTAACCACCGCATCATCAATGCGATCGCTAAGCGACTCG
>JAYSLX010000246.1:0-8922 GCA_043725245.1 Geobacteraceae bacterium
GACGAGGTGATCATCGACGGCACCTCCGGGCATATCTATATAAACCCTGACGCCCGTATCAAAACCGAATACGAGAGGTTGCAGCGGGACCACAGCCAACGCCAACGGCAACTGGACGAACTGCGCGACCTGCCGGCAATAACCACCGACGGCTTCAAGATGAATCTTCGTGCCAACATCGGACTTCTCTCTGACATCCGAGTGGCGCTGGCCAACGGTGCCGAGGGTGTAGGTCTCTACCGGACTGAATTCCCGTTTATGACACGCAAGTCATTCCCCAGCCGTAATGAACAGTTCGAGATCTACAAAAAGATCCTTGAAGGGTTTCATGGACTTCCGGTAACCATCCGAACGCTGGATATAGGAGGTGACAAGGGACTCCCCTACTTCGAGTATCCGAAGGAAGACAACCCTTTCATGGGGTGGCGCTCCATAAGAGTATCACTGGAACGGCAGGACATATTCAGGGAACAGCTTGCAGCCGTGTTGATGGCCTCTGTGCATGGCAATGTGAGTCTCATGTTTCCGATGATCTCCGGAATCGACGAAATTAGGGAGGTAAAGGAGATTATCGGTGAGGTCTGTGCCGAGCTCGACCGGGAAGGCCTTCCCTATGCCCGTGACATGAAACTCGGCATCATGATAGAGGTCCCTGCGGCCGTTCAGACTGCCCACATCCTGATTCATGAGGTGGACTACTTCAGCATCGGCACTAATGACCTCATACAGTACACACTGGCAGCAGACAGAAACAACCCAAAAGTAAAAAAGTACTACGATGCTTTCCACCCGGCAGTGCTTCATTCCATCAAAAGGATCGCTGAGGTGGCAAATTTCGAGAAGAAGCCGGTCTCCATCTGCGGAGAAATGGCATCCAAACCACTTGCCGCTATACTCCTTCTGGGGATGGGTGTCAGTGACTTCAGCCTCTCTGCGCCTTACATACCAGCAGTCAAACAGGCACTTCGCAACGTATCTCTTGAGACCGCCAGAGAGATTGCGACACATGTCCTTTCCCTGGAGAGCGCCAGCAGCATACATGCCTATCTCGAGGTCGTAAGGGGAGAGTTAAACCTGTGATCGGAGTATCCTGAAGAGTGCCGTGAATGTTGCGGTCTTTACTCCGTTCTCGTCGAAGACCTCCGCAACCCCTTTGATGTTCCGCTCGTCCAAGATCTCAGTCATTGCCACCGCCTTGACCGTCCCGCCACGGACGGCTGCATGGAACTTCAGCGACATCTCGGTGGTCACGAAGTTGGTCCCTTCAGGAAGTAGACTCTTTATCGCCATTGCAACCGCAGTATCTGCCAATGCTGTCACTGCACCACCATGCATCAGCCCCTTCCCCTGGGCATGCTTCACCCTGAAGGGCATTGTAAGGGTAGATCTCCCCTCCTTTGCCTCAAGAATAGTCATGTCGAGATACTCCTCGAACGGTGCACAGGCAATCCACTGCGGTAACTCAAACGGGGTAGGTTCCCCGGCATTCATCGGACTTTCGTACACAGCTTTGTACACACTTCCCTCCTTCACTGGTTATTGAATAATTGCATACCTCTGCCGCGCTTAAGACTGCTCAAACCCAATCGCACCAACTCTCCCTCCTCAAATACCCGAATAACGCCGAACTCGCCATCATAGCCCGGATGCCTTATTACCCGGCCACTGCGGATGCGACCGATAGCCTCGCCGAGAAGCGGTAACTGGCGGCTGATATCATCCAACGGGACATACAGGAGGAGATGTAACTCCGAACCAAATCGGGCAATGATCTGAGCATATACCTCCAGAACCGATTTTGAGGCGGAACCGGTGCCGAGCAGCTCGCCAAGCACCTCAGGAAGCGGGATGAGGCTGAAGACCTCAGGTGCATCATTTCCGAAGAGCGGCTGTTCCCGATCGGACAGATCCATTACCCTATGGTGCACCCCCACGGTGAGAGGTCTGTTGCAGACCGGGCATGAACCCTTCAGCCTGCGGGTTTCATGCGGGTCGAGGCATACATTGCAGCTCCTGTGGCCATCAAAGTGGTACTTACCTTCTTCAGGGAAAAACTCGACCGTGCCGGAAAATGTTTGGCGGCAATTATCCTTAAGAGCATCCCGGAGGGAGAAGTAATCGAAGCCGGTGGAAAACAGGTTGACCTCCCGCCCCAGCTTCTGTGGTGAGTGGCAGTCGGAATTGGAGATGAGGGTGAAGCGGTCCAGATTCGAAATCAGCCGGTTCATGGCCGGGTCCGAGGAGAGTCCGGTCTCCAGGGCAAAAACATGGTGAGTCAGGTCGCCAAAGCACTCCTCTATGGAGTCGAAACCCGACCTTGAACCGAACAGTGAGAACCATGGGGTCCAGATATGTGCAGGGACAAGGAAACCGTCAGGAGCCTCTTCAAGAACTATTTCGAGCAGGTTGCGGCTGTCCAGCCCCAGGATCGGACGGCCATCGGATACGATATTGCCGATGGCGGCAAGGCGTGCATTGATCCGGCCTGCCGAGGCAAAGTCGGGTGCATAGAGTAGGTTATGGACCTTGCGGACAGCTCCGTGGCGCTTATAAATACTGCTCACCTCGGCGGTAAGCATAAAGCGGACGGTTGCAGAAGGGGTCGTGACTCCCGGCAGGACGTCAGGGATGGCCCGTTCGTCCTTCAGCCTGAAGAAGCCCGGTTCGGCAGGTACTAGCTCATCTTTCAGACGGTTGAACCAGCTGGGGTGAGTGAAATCGCCGGTACCTATGACGTTGATCCCCTTGACCCGCGCCCATGCAGCAAGCCCTGCCAGGGTGCTACCCTTGCTCGTTGCCCGCGAATAAGGGGAATGGATGTGAAGGTCTGCGATGTAGTTCATGATAATAATCTCTCCGCCTGTGTGGCGCGGAACAGGTTGGCGGCAAGTTCCGTGCTACCCATGTGATCAAGGATCTGCTGGCTTTTTTTCAGGCTTTTCCGCCGGTGGATGTCCTGCGCTTTCAGTCCGCCGTACAGCCCCATGTAGCCGTGGTTCTGAAAAATCGCATAGTCTTTCGGCTCGATGACTCCGGCATCTTCAGCCGCATCGGCCAGCTTGACATTATGCAGTCGCATCTCCTCGCGCAACAGCAGCCGCCGTTCATCTTCGATGGCCTGCTCGGTTAGTTCCTGTTTCCGTGTCTGAACCGCGAAATAGGTCTGTCCAAGGGCGACAATCTCTTTGCCAGGATCGGCATTTTGGACAATTAGGTAACAGGCATAGCGAGACAAAAAGACCGATTTGACTTTTCGTTTCGCACCTTTAGCTAGTTCGATCATTTCAGTGACGTCAACGAAATGATCGTCGATTCGCTGTCCGCTGTTAAAGCAGGCGATACGGGCCTTTGCTATGACCTGCTCGAAGTTGCGGTAGTCGCTGTAGTCAAGGACCTTGGCAAAATCCCGGCTCGACCAGTATTCGTTGCCGGCGTCGTTGGTGCGGCGTATCTGCTCGAAAGGTGACTTGTGCCCAGAGATAAGAGCCTTTGCATTTTTCCTGGTCATGGTCTTCTCCGCAACTATTTAGCTGTGTTTATAGCAGGTTCGACTATATCGGTGACGTCACCGATATGGTCGGCAATGAACGCCAGCGCTGTCTGCTCGTCCTGCTCAATGGCGATTTCCACGGCACGCTTGGCGACGTCCAGCAGGCGCTCGCTTTCAGGGGCCGGCAAAATGGTTTTCAGGAATATTTCCCGATTATCCAGATGAGATCATTGCCCTTTACGCTTCAAATCCGGAACCGGCAGATTGAGTTTATTGAGCACCTGAACCATATCATCCCAGACAAGCCAGAAAAGTTTCGTATCTTGCTTGTTTCGCAGAAGATATGATGGGTGAAAGGTCGGCATAAGTGGGATTCCATTATAGTCGTGAAAATTTCCTCGCAACTTTGAGATTGGGGCTTTGCTCTGAAGAAGCTGCTGTGCTGCAAATGTACCGAGTGCAACTATGACCTCCGGGCCTATGGCATTAACCTGGCGGAGCATGAACGAAGAACAGGCTTCAATTTCATTTGCCAGTGGATCTCGGTTCTGGGGGGGGCGACACTTCAATACATTACAGATGTAAACATCATCACGAGTCATACCCATGCGGGTAATCAATCGTGTAAGTATCCCTCCGGCCTCCCCGACAAAAGGCTCTCCCTGCAGATCCTCGTCACGGCCCGGTGCCTCACCGACAAAGACGATACGTGCCTTGGGATTGCCGACACCAAAGACCAGGTTAGTACGTTTATCCCCAAGGGCACAGCGGTGACAGTCACCGAGGTCGCTCCGGATGTCGTCAAGGGTTTCCGCGGCTCCTTCAGCCTGAGAAGGGATAGGTATCAATCCAAGCAGGATGTTACGTTCTTCCGTGGAAACCTGGGCTGATACTGCAAACGGCAATTCATCTACACCTGTATCCTGCAGGTCCGTAAGATATGTCCGTAACGATTCCAGAATATTACCCACATCATCTACTCTGTTCATGAGACCTACCTTTACTTTTCAGTTGGCTTGGATTAAAGTATCACACATGCACGCCCCACTGATCGCGCTGCTCATCGTATTCGTCATCCCGGCATCGGCATTTGCATGGGGAGGCGGAACCCACCTGCAGCTCGGCACCCATATTCTGAACAACCTCCAGATCCTCCCGACCGCTGTAGCTGCCGTGATAGGGGAGTTCCCCAACGACTTCTTATACGGCTGCCTGGCTGCAGACATCACTGTCGGGAAGAAGTTCACACACTACCTGCTTAACTGCCACCGATGGCTCATGGGACTGAAGGTTCTGGATCATGCATCTACGGATGCCCAGCGATCCTGCGCCTATGGCTACCTCGCACATCTGGCAGCTGACACGATCGCACACAACTACTATGTCCCGCTTAAGACCATGGGAAGCTTCTCGACCCTTACCCTGAAGCATACATTCTGGGAGGTCAGGTTCGACAGCTTTGTTGAGCGGGATATCTGGGAGACCGGCGGGAAAGTGGCAAGGGAGCACTTCGAGGCAAACGACGAGTTGCTGAGTAGCGTCATCGCTGAAACCATCTTCTCCTTTGGTACGAACAAGCGCATCTTCAATTCGATTATGCTGCTCAGCCGCCTGGAACAGTGGCAGCAGGCCATCAGGGCACTCAACGAATCATCCCGCTTCGGCATGGAAGAGAGTGACCGCGATCTGTTTCTGGAACTATCCAGAGAGGCGGTCTGCGACGTTCTGGTAAACATGAAACTATCCCGGTACATGTCAGCCGACCCAACCGGCGAAAGGGCACTGGTTGCAGCCGAGGCGATCAGGAAGAATCTTCAACTTCTCTACCGAAGTGGAAAGATCAGCAAAGACGATACTTTTGCTCAGCTCCATGAGTTGAGCGACAAACTTCGCGGGGCAATCTGCGATCCTGACCAACTGCGGGAGATCCTTGCAAAGGTGTAGTGACAGATCTTTGCCTGTTGTTTGGGCGCAGCAAGCAGCGCCCCTACGTGAGCTCTTTTATCCGGTCGAGTATCAGATCTGACAATTCAGCTTTCCGCATGATTCCAGGTTCTTCGACACGTCCATCCCTGTAGATAAACCTCACGATGTTGGTATCCACGTCGAATCCGGCGCCAGGCTCTCCAATGTCGTTGGCGACTATCATGTCAAGATTCTTTTCCGTCAGTTTCTTGCGTGCATTAACAAGCAAGTCGTCGGTCTCAGCAGCAAAACCGACCACCACCCGCCCCTCCTTGAGCCTACCCGCCTCAGCCAGAATATCGGGGTTCCGTTCCATCTCCATGACAAGCCGCTGTGCACCCTTTTTCACCTTGCCATCCGCACGGAGCAATGGCCGGTAATCAGCTACTGCTGCAGATTTTACAAGTATGGTGCTCTCGGGAAACCTTGTCATGACTGCATCCCGCATCTCCACGGCGCTTGTCACGTGAACCGTCTCAACCCCATAGGGAGGGACGAGACAGCTAGGTCCGCTCACCAGGATGACCCGCGCACCACGAAGGGATGCAGCACGTGCTATTGCATACCCCATCTTGCCGGAGGAGTGGTTGCTGATGAACCTGACCGGATCAAGCTCCTCGCGGGTCGGCCCGGCCGTCACCAGAATAGTCTCTCCCATAAGATCCTTCGGCGAAAGGAGTGAGCAGACAGACTCAAAAATCACGGATGGTTCCTGCATCTTCCCATCCCCTTCCCAACCGCATGCCAGTTGACCCTTTATCGGATCGACAAAGCAATACCCGTGAGACCTGAGCTTATCTTCGTTGCCACGGTAGATGGGGTTAAGGTACATGTTGCAGTTCATGGCCGGGGCCAGAAGAACCGGCGCCTTTGTCGCCATGACCGTGGTGGTCAGAAGGTCGTCTGCAATGCCATTGGCAAGCTTGCCGATGACATTGGCGGTTGCAGGGGCAATCACAAAAAGGTCTGCCCGGTCTGCCAGTGAGATATGACCGATCTCCTGCTCAGCAATCAGGTTGAAGAGATCCAGATGAACCGGGTTACCGGAGAGGGTCTGAAAGGTGAGCGGCGCCACGAACTCGGTAGCGGATTTCGTCATGACAACATGAACCGTTGCCCCTCCCTTCGTAAGTAGCCTCAGCAGTTCCACCGCTTTGTATGCTGCAATCCCTCCGGTTACACCCAGAATGATTGTTTTTCCGTTAAGCATAATGGTTCTCCCACCCTAGCGGACGTAGGGATTCCCGCTCTTTTCAAGACCTATTGTGGTTGATGGTCCGTGTCCAGGGATTACAACGGTGTCGTCCGGCAGCGCAAAAAGCTTCTCCTTGATAGATGACACAAGGGTTTCGTGGGAGCCGCCCGGCAGGTCGGTCCGTCCAATTGAGTCTGCAAAGAGTGTATCGCCCGTTATAACGAGCTTCCGGTCTGCGAAGTAAAGGGAGCAGCCTCCCGCTGTATGCCCCGGCGTGTGGATCACCCTTATGTCGGTTGTACCCACATTCAACACCATACCGTCTTCCAGGTTCAGGTCCGGCTTCGGCGAATTCTCTGCCGTGAGTCCGTACATGGTGGATATCTCAGAAGCCTTACCCAGTTGTGGCTCATCAGCAGCATGGATAAGGAGTTTGGCCCCCGTAGCTGCAAGCACCGCACGATTTGCACCGATGTGATCGAAATGACCATGGGTATTTACGACATAGAAAACCTTCAGATTGCGCCGAGTCACCGCAGCCAGGATCCTTCCCGGCTCCGCACCCGGATCCACCACAATCGCCTGGCCATTGCCACAGTCAATGACCAGGCAGTTAACCCCCAATGAGCCGACAACCAGCGTATCCATCCTATCAGGCATTCTTTTCTCCTCGGTAACGCGGTGCTGCTGTTCACCCTTTCTGCAACCCGACAGCATCAGAGCAGTCGACAGCATGAGAATCAGCAAAAGTCCGCACTTTTTCTTATTATAGTTTTTCACATCTCACAATCATCAGAAGAGGTCCAGATTCTCTTCCTTTAGTTTGGTGAACGGGCTGTTCTGAAAGCCACGACGCTCCTTTTCGGGGGAGGCATTCGCTTGCCTCTGTCCTGCCAGAGGATCCACATCCGGCATCGAAGGAGCAGGCTGCTCCTCTTCCCGAGCAGCCGAATCTTTGAAGAAATAGCGGTCATAAAGCCTATGATAGGAGCTCCAGCGAGACAGGCTCTCCGGCTCCTTTCCAATGTGCGTCCTGATCCCGTTAATCTTTGAGTCCAGGTCATCCAGGTAGTTGAGAATGGTCGCTTCCAATGTCTTTGGTCGCTTTGGGGAGCCATATTCGTACTGCCCATGGTGGGATAGGATCATATGCTTGAGGAGCATGGCCGTGTCGGCTGGGAATCCGGTAATGGCAACGATTTTCTCGTGCAGCATCTCCACACCGATGGTTATGTGGCCGAGCAGTTTCCCCTCATCGGTGTAGTCGAATGAGCGATAGAAGGCCATCTCCCTGACCTTTCCCAGGTCGTGAAGAAGAGCCCCTGCAACCAGAAGGTCTCGGTTAAGCGGCGCATAGAGTGGGAGTATCGCGTCCACCAGACGGGCTACCGAGAGGGAATGCTCAAGGAGCCCACCGATATAAACATGGTGCATCCCCTTTGCCGCAGGCGCAGTCCTGTATCCGGCCATGAACTCGGCATCCTCAAGAAATGCCTCCATGAGTCGTCTTAAGTGCTGGTCCTGAAGTGAAGCAACAACGGCACCTAATTCACCTTCCATCTCCGCAATATCCCGGGCTGTTGTCGGCAGAAAATCGGCAAGCTCCACTTCACTCTCCGGGACCCTTGCCAAATCGGCGATGACCAGCTGCATCTTTCCCAGGTAAACAGTTGCCTTGCCTCTGACGGAAATGAAATCGTCCTTGTCAAAGGAGGCTGACAAGGCATCCACATTATCCCAGACCTTGGCGTCGATATCGCCGCTTCTGTCCATAAGCCTGAGATTCATGTAGGGCTTGCCGTTCTTGGCCATGGCAGCAATTTTATCTTTGACCAGAAATACCGACTCAACCTGCTCACGGTCTTTAATTGACGAAACAAAGGTCTTGCTCACTTGATCTCCTTTAGAGGCAGTGAAGGGTGAAATGTTAAAAGCTAATTAGCAAAGGGGAATTGATAATGTTCTTCACCTTTCACAGGTGTAATACCATACCTCAACACCAAACTCAAAACCATTGTGGGATAACGGTTGCACTGCGCGGTATCACCTCGCCAATCGTGCAGCGATGGTGTCGGCAACGCGGATGCCGTCAAGAGCTGCGCTCATGATCCCACCGGCATAGCCTGCACCCTCACCGGCAGGGTAGAGCCCATCAAGGTTTACCGACTGGAGGTCTTCCCCACGCAGTATACGGACCGGCGCAGAGGTGCGGGTTTCAACCCCCACAAGAGTGGCCTCATCAGTTATGAAACCACGCATCTTTAAATTGAAA
>JAYSLX010000247.1:0-9745 GCA_043725245.1 Geobacteraceae bacterium
TCGAGGGTTCGAATCCCTCTCTCTCCGCCAGTTTCAGCATACCGGATACCCTTTTTAATGGAGGCAATGGTGAGGTTAACCGCAAGCATTCTTTTCTGCGCAGTGATTTGCGGGGCCATAGCTCTCGCGGGTTGCAACAAGAAAGAAGAAAAAAATGCAGGCGTACCTACAGCAACTCCTTTCGGGCATATGCTCAAGAAGGAAACCTCGGTACTGGTTCCTGAATCGGTCAAGGGAAAATGGAAAGCGGTGAAGATCGGGGTTACTGATAAGCGAACTAACAAGGAGTCGGTATACGCTGTTGCGATAGGTTCCGAATTTACGGTGCCGAACTCCAATTTGACTATAAAAATACAAAGTTTTCTGCCGCACTTTACTATGGAAGGTACGACTTTGACCTCACTTACCAATGAACCCAAGAATCCTGCTGCGCAAGTTAGGATAACAGAAAATGGGAGTGAAATTTTCAAGGGGTGGCTTTTTTCGCTCTATCCAACAACTCATGCATTCCAGCATTCGGTCTATGGGTTTTCGCTGGTTGATTTTATACCGGCAACGTAACAAGTATCAATTTTGCGCTTGTAGCTCAGCTGGATAGAGCAACGGACTACGAATCCGTAGGTCGGGAGTTCGAATCTCTCCAAGCGCGCCATAAAACAAGGGGTTACGGTTTATTCCGTAGCCCCTTTGTTGTTGCTAGAACTCACATCTTTATGAAATAGCTGTAATTGAAATGTATATCCCAGCTACTCGGCGGCTGATCGATTCCTGAAAGAAAGTGACATGAAGATGGCAAATGCAAGGCCTGCAAGTACTGCGACCTTGCCAAAGAAGGGTACCCCAGCGGCTGTTGCTGCAATCCCCCAAGATTGGACAATTGCTCCACCAAGGAACATTCCCGCCACGGCCATGCCGGCATCCACATCGCCCTCGCCTGATTTTATGAGCTGACGAAACGGGCACCCCCCGAGCATGACCGAAATCCACCCGACAAGCCCCATTCCGAGAAAGCTCCAGATATACTCAAGGTGTGCACCGGGTTGACCGTAAAGAGAAAGTCTGAAGCTTCCGAATGTCATGCTGAGTAGCATGGCTACAATTAAAAAAGAAGCGAATCCAATAAGTTGCGGGGCTCTTCGGCCAATGAGCAGGATATCGCGCAGGCTGCCTGTGATGCAGAAGCGGCTCTTTTGCGCAATGGCACCAAGGAAAAGTCCGCTTCCGAGCGAGACAAGGGTAGGTGCGTGTCTTGCAGAACTGCCTTCGCTTGAGAAAATGATAAACGGAGGTGGTAACAGGACGAAAAGGAGTAGGAGGGCAAAGAACGCAGGGATGAGTATGCCGTTTATCGGATTTGTTTTTTGTTGAGAGCCCAATTCAACGCCGTGTGAGGAAAGCTTAAGCCCGGTCCAGACTCCTCCAATAAGTCCGAGAAGACCTGCAACAGCAGAAATGTCTCCAGCGCAAAGACGGAGAAGCATCTTTATCGGACAGCCGATGAATACTGCGCAGCCGACTATCAGGAAGAGCCCCGATAAGAAACGTATCATCGAAGAGGTGCCTCCACGAGGACGAAACTCGCCTGCTAGTAATGCACTGGCAAGAGCGCCGAGTACAAAGCCTGGCAGTTCAGGTCGGAGATACTGAAGCCGTGAGTTGTCATGCAGGCCGAGTGCTCCGGAACTGTTTTCCACGAAGCAGGAGACGCAGATACCTGAGTTTTCCGGGTTGCCCCAGATGGAGAGAAGGATGCCTAGTGCCCCCAGAGAGAGGCCTGAAAAGGCAATAATCCATGTATGGCGATCTCTGAACATGCGCTATTCACACCCTCCGGCTAAACGACTTTGAAGGTATCGAAGGTTTTTGAATAAGGGCTGATTGGAGCTGCTTGCCCTGGAGCGCTTAAGCTCTGAGTCTACAACCCGGCTGATTGTTTCACGACGTGAAAGGGGACTGGATTTGTCTACATAGCTGCCGTCAAGCCTTACCCCTTGAGCAAAATTGGCAGCAGCTTCGGGGTAGGCTCCCATCGCAGCAAGGATTTCTCCTCGCAGTATGAAACCATGAGGGTCGCCAACCGTATTTCTTGAGATCTCCTCAAGCTTTAACAGTGATTGCTGAAACTGGCCGGATTTACATAGAGATTCGACTGACAAGTAACGCTGTTGCCGTATCATGTTTTGTGCTTCGCGAAGGGTCTGCTGTTCGGTCCCCTTCTTTCGGATTTCGAGTCCAACCGGTTGGGGCGATGTCTTTGCTAGATAAACAATTATCAGGAGAGCAGCTAGCACGAGCAAGAGCCCGAACCACAATAGCCTGTCCAGAATATCGGTTTTCATGGGGATTAAAGTTTTTGATATGGGGGCATGTTAACACGTCGCGCCATTCCGCGGATGGGTTCATAGTCGCTGTCGGGGAGGAGTTCGTAGCCATCGATCCAAGAGGACTTCATTACCTTTACCCGCTCTCCATCTACCTCAGCAGTGTCGGACGGTTTGAGGTCGAGCAGTGCCTTGCGAACCTTGTTCACTATTTCAGGGTTTGTGCCCTTAGGTGCTGCAAAAGTGCAGTAGGGGATGAGCGGTCCCTGTGCAATAACCGTGAAGTCGTCGGGAGAAATCTTCCCTTCGCGGGTCATTACTTCTAGATCGAGTACTGGTGCAGCTGCCGCATCATACTGGCCGAAAAGCACACCGTAAATGACCTTTTCATGTTTGTTGGAACCTGTTGGTATGGAATAAAAGCCAAGATCCGATTCGGGATTGATACCGGCATTCAGCAGTAGGTCATATTCTGCAAGATATCCGGTCGGCGCCAGCATAGGCCCGAAAGCCATCCGCTTCCCCCGAAGGTCGGAAATGTGCGTAATCCCGCTCCCTTTGCGAGCGATGATTGCACCTGCTGTTCGCGAGCCGAACTGGCCACGCTTTTCCGTAGCGAGCAACTCTATGCCGTAGCGTTCCCTTAAAACGACGTAGAGAAGGGAGTTTGTGTGCGTTAGTGCAAATTCCCCCGTTTTGAAGCGCGATTCAAATTCATGAGTATCAACCGGTACGGCGACGAATTCTACTCCAACTTTATCCGATAGATAACGAGTGAGCGGCAGAAAGCGTTCCATTGTTTCCTGTCTGCTATTGCAGTTCATGAAGCCGATTTTGTAGATCGGTCGTTGTTTGAGCTTGTCACATGATACAGTAGAAAAGATGGTGAGTGTGCTGAGAAACAGCCATAGGAGCGGTTTGGGGCTTAATAGTACATTGGTTTTTATCATAATGAATCGCATTATAGCAAAGCAGATATTATTTTGAAATGGGCAATTCGTCATTCTCAGTATAAAAATTCCTTTGTTAAAAATGTAGACCTCTATTTGCCTGGCGAACAAAATGAATAAAGATGTCTGTTCAATCGATGGAGGTGAAGGCAAAAACTCTTTCCGACGAGTTGGTCGAGGCTAGCAGGAAATGGTGGAAAGCCTTTTGCTGTGGAGTTATTTGGTGATCCCAGCTGACTCCGGCATGGTCTGACCCATCCTCAGACCTTCGAGATTTTGAAAACCTCGTAGATTTCTCAATCAAGCCTCAATGCAATCTGGGAATTATCTCAACCATGTTTCAAGGGCGTAGCAATGATGTACAGTACAATGCAGTTAATTGACAGATGGCACAGCAAATGCTATTCAAGGCTATACCATCAATTAAGGAGACTATTCGTATGAAGATGATTGCTATCATGATAGCCACTACAGTTGCCCTTATGTCACCACTATCCTTGTATGCTGCTGAGCAAAGCGCTCTTGTCGTAAAAAGCAAAATAGGCCTAGGTGCCCATCAGAAAGATGTCGCCCATGTAGAAATTGTTGATGGCGTTAAAGTCACCTTCAAGGTCATAAGCATGAAGGAGCATATGGCGGCAATGGAGATGAAACTGCCCAAGGATATGAAAGAAACCCATCACATCACCGTCGCGTTCAAGGATGCAAGAACTGGCAAAGCCCTGACCCAGGGAGAGGTAATGGTCAAGGTGCAGAATCCCGACAAGACCGAACAGGTTCAAGATCTTAAGGAGATGCAGTGGCACTTCGGTGGCGACTTCGATCTCTCTAAAAAGGGGAAATACGGCGTCCTGTGCAGATTCCTTCTGAAAGAAGGGAAGATTAATAATGCCAAGTTTTGGTATGAAGTAAAATAGTCACAGTATCCCCTTCATTTCAAGTCGCCACAAGTAAGACCTCGACGGTCCGGTTCTTTCTTGGCGGCCCGCTCTTTTCCCCTGCCCCACTGCACTGAGCCGGTTTATCGACCTAAACCACGGTGCGTTTTTGGTTTTTGTTTCTGACTGGACACTATTTCAAGTAGTTCCGAGCCACGACTTCACTCTGGTAGTCCGAATATCCCCCCCCCATTAACAATTGCATACATTTCTTTGGCATTCTGCGAATTCCATGGCGTGGAATAATATAAATTCTCCATACCTGAAATCCCATTAAAGTCCTCTATAGCAAAAGCCGATTACAATCAAATCGGCAAGAAAAGCTTAGCGCCCTTTAAGCTGGCCATAAACGTAATCGGAGATCGGAAGGATTGGACCCTGCAATAACCTGATAGTAAGGCGTATAAAATTAAATTATTTTAGGCAATGAAATTGCATTAACGAATGATAAGATAATTCCCAGTTTTTAAGTGAATACTCGCCAACGTAACGTGAAACATAATTGGCGAGAACTCAGTTGGGGCTCTCGAACGAAATTAATTTAATGAGGATACAGTTATGCTACGCGATTTAACAGGCACGTATCAGTGTTACGGCGTGGACGTAATCCCAAATGGTACGATGTCGTACCGTGGGTTAAATGAAACTGTGATGGTTGAAGTCGCCTGTCCGCATAAAGCACTATGGCAGGTATTTACAACCTTCTCTTCAGGGGGTGTAGCTTGAATAGTTTCTTCGAAAAGCGAATAATGTCCGTAGTGGCGCTGACGGTATTGGTAGTTGCCGGATGGATGTCGGTAAATAAAGCCGAAGCTGGAGAGTGTTACGACTGCCATGGAAACAGGGCTGCTTCTGACAACCGGCCGATTGATGATCCGTCCGGTACACGTAACATATCTACAGGTGGATTTGCGGGTAACCACAATGGTCACCTGCCTAGTAGTGCCAAGGCAGCCAATTGCGCACTATGTCACCCGGGAAGCGCTCAATACAAAGGCGATCACCGGGACGGGTTCATCAGTGTAGCCCCCAAGATCGGCAACTCTCCGGAGAAAGCGGTATACGGCGCTTATTCGAGGCCGTTCCGACAAACCCCAAACCCTAACTTGCAGAAGTGCAGTAACGTGAACTGTCACTTTTTAACCTTATTAGATAAATGGGGGAGCCCAAAGTTCCAGTCAAAAGACTGCGGCGCTTGCCATGGATCCCCGCCGCCTGACGCTGGGCCCCTCCCTGGCGGCGGGAGCCATAATCGCCACTTCGAAGTATTCTCATCGCCTCTCGGCAAGAATCACATCTGTGTAAGGTGTCATTCTTTCGACCATAACTCGTTTGGCCATGCCACAAGTGCCGGCAAGAGGGGTCTGCTGGTCCGCTTCCCTGACACGCCAAACAGTGGCGCCACTTACTCCAGCGATGTCAGCTACCCGAAATACCTTACTAACACAGTTCGAAACGGCGATTGTGCCAATCTTTTCTGCCACAGCAATGCGGCCCCTTTTGGTAAAACTAATTTAGCTAAAACACCGAAATGGGGAACGACACAGTCCAGAGACTGTATCTCATGCCACGGCGACAAAGACGTCATCAAAGACAATTTAGATTACGCAGTTTACGGTCTGAGCGGAAGACACGACAAGCACACTCACAACGTCTACGTATATACCTGTGAACGGTGCCACCAAGACACCGTAACCGGTAACAGCGTCATAAAGAACAAGTCACTGCATGCGAATACCGTCAAGGATGTGAGTTTCGTCTATGACAAACAGAGCCGGGGATGCGGTGCCGGCTCATATTGCCATAGCGACGGTCGAGGTGGTGCTCCCAGGCTCCCCGTCTTGTGGACAGGCTCTGCTACATTTGAATGCGATTCCTGCCACAAAGGGTCAATGTATAATTTCAAAACAATGAGCTCAAATGGTCATAATAAACTAGTTGGAGGGCATTGGATCAGGCAATATGCCTGCAGCTATTGCCATGCCGACACAATAAAAACTACGGCGAACGAGGACAACAAACTAACTAATAGTGACATCGATTTAACAAAACATCTCGACGGAGTAAGGAACGTAGCTATTGCCACAAAATGGTACATAGACAGAAAGCCGTTCCCACGATACAGCTCCAGCACCAAAACCTGTTACAACGTCTATTGCCACAGCGACGGCACATATGACCCGAAAGAGGTTAAATCCGTCAGTTGGACAAGCAGTGCCATGGCGTGCGATGGTTGCCACGGCCATAAGACCGGTGTAGATTCCCAAGGGAAATCAACCTGCGTCTTGGCAGGATGTCACGACGGCAGAATGGACAGCAACGGCAGGGTTTGGCAACTGTCGAAAAAGTATCAGGTGTATCATGTCTACGGGAACAGAACCTCATATAGCTGGCCTGCCAAAGAATCTTGGAAGGCCGCTGTGCCCATGTTCGAGAATGAGGCTCCAAACAACCCCCTTCGGTCAAACTCCCACACGCGTCACATAGAAACTGATTTCACCTGCGATCTCTGTCACTACGATACGGTAGTCACCAAATTCGAGCAGAACTGCAACACAGCCGGCTGCCATCCCCATCCGGACACCAACAGCTCCGTCATGTCGGAGAGCTCGCACCTCAACGGCAAAAAGCATGTCAACACAGATAAGGACGTGATCTTCAAGGGTCGTATCGGCCAGTATACTGAAGCCAGAACCTGTGTGGGCATTCAATGCCATTCACGTGCCGGCACCGAATTTGCGCCGACCTGGGGTGGCTCAGTCAACGGTGGGGTAACCTGCCTTTCCTGCCATGGAACGGAAGGTCGAGATACCGATGACTTTTCATTAAACGGTGTGCAGACGAAAATCAATGAAACGGACTGGTACCGTAACGGCCATGGCAGGTACTCCACTTCCGGCCGGTATCCAATATCAGGCAATCCGGCGGCTAACTTCAAGGGTAACCCCTGCTGGTACTGCCACGACAACACGGTGCTTCACAAGGACGACACTAATATCTACCGGTTAAGGTTGCATTCGCAGTTCTCGAATCGCTTTGACAAAGAATGCGGCTATTGTCACATGGAAGGGAAAGATGCCGAATGCATCAGTTGCCATGACAACAGCGTAGAGTCTATTGCCGTCCAGCTGAACACGATAGGCTTAAATCCTAATGCAACCTGGCCTAACACCTCCACTGTCACATGCCCTGACCATAAGATATGGGCAGGCAAACCGACACGACCTTCGTGCCTGAGCTCAGGTTGCCACTACGTTGATCCACTCAATTCGACCAAGGACATGAAACTCCACAACACTCGATCAGGGTTCTGGACCACTGACCAGCGGGCGGACGTCAGGAACCAGTACATGATGATGGGTGTCTGCCTGCAGTGCCATGACGATGACAGTAACAAGAAGTGCGAGGGGTGTCACGGCTCTCCGCTCCCGCTCAAGTACTCTCTCGGCTTCAACCCCGGCAACAAGCCCGAAGAGCGGGTAAAGCCCAAGAAGGCAAGGGCAAGCTCAACTCATTTCGGCTTCAAGCACTACCGTGCATTCAAAGCGAGCGGTGGTTGGACAAAGATAAAATCGAATGTCATATCACCTATTTTTGGCAGATATTCGGTGTTTAAGGGTACCTGGAATGGGGGCAAATTCTGCTGGGATTGTCATGACCCCCACGGTGACAGCAATGCCAACGATAGTGGAGTATATGTTCCCAATATCTACATGATTCAAAGCTGGGTTGCGACTGAGACCGACGGAGTTTTCGGCAAACCGGTTAGCATGAATACGCGCAAAAAGGTGATCTTCACCAGCAAAAACAGTGGTGATTCCTATGTAAAAACAGAAGGTGAAATCACCGGAATCTGCAATGTGTGCCATTCGCCGTCAAGCAATCACTTCACCAGCAAAGGTGGTGACGGCCATAATCAGGACACCCCCTGCACTCATTGCCACGAACATCGCTTCACTGATGGTCATGGCGACTCTGACTCCTGTTCATCATGCCACAAAAACAAGCCAGTACCGCGCCATTCAGGATTTGGTCTCCCTCGGGACTGCACCAAATGTCACGCAGCGCCCATTAACACCCGTGAGGATGTCATGGGACAGTTCCGGTCACCCTCTCACCATATCCAGGGGAAACCGGTTACGAACAAGCAGTGCTATAACTGCCATTGGGAGGCGACGGTAGATGGCCTCATAGATCTGACGTACCATGAGGGATACAACTACTGGAATTACACCACGATTCGAAGAGCCAAGTCCGACTTGGTGATCTGGGGCCGTGGCACTCGACCATCCGTCTACCGGACGATCTCGACTTCGAAAGGGAATAAAACAGCGGTGACATTCACTGCCAGCAGAATGGCAGGTTATACCTCGGAGCGCAACGAGGTGGCCAAACTGAATACCCATTGCATTTCATGCCATAGCGACAAGAACAACGACTCAACCCCCTTTGGTGACTGCAAGACGCCTCGGCAGTACGCCTGGGACAAGCAGAGCATCGATGCCCGCTATTCACAAAAAGGGACAACCACCTGGGGCAAATATGCGGGTACTGCCGGTGCAGCCAAGAAGGGCTTCACCAAGGCGCTTTCTGCCCATGGCAATGCACAAAATAACCAGGGTGGCTGGAACGGAACAACAGGGCTTGATGCCATCGTTGCCTCAACGGACAACAGCAGGGCCGGAGCCTACGCCGTGCAGTGTTTCGACTGTCACAACTCTCACGGCTCAGCCGTTGAAGGTGTAACCAGCAGCTACCGTAACTATACCGGAGTGAAAAACGGCGGCAACCTGAAGGAGACTCAGAAGTTCAAGGGTGGTTACAACGTACGGTACAAGGCCAAGGCCAATCCCAAGGTCACCTTCAACAACCCCTACAATGCTGGAGCCGGTCAGTGCTTCGACTGTCATCTGACGCGTGATAGGGGTGAAGCTGATGGTGCCACACCATGGGGCTACTTCTCAACCTTTGGAGCGACCAAACCGATAAAGGGACTCAAGGATGCCTATCGTTTCGGCGAACGTAAGTCACCGGATTATGTGCTGTTCGATGAACTAGGAATTTCATTCAAGAACGCCAAGCCTGTCCTCGGCGGCCATCTCCAGCGGTCCACCGTGGCTCCTCTAGAAGGAACCGTCAATGGGACGATTGACGGACTCTGCACCCCCTGCCACGATCCTCACGGGGTAAGCACGACCCTGGGAGTCAACAACCTTTATGCCGTCCCCCTCCTCAAGGGAACCTATATGACCTCGCCTTACAAAGAGGACCAGCCGGCGCCCGACCCGACAGGAAGCCCTGTGGTCTATGACCCGGTAAGCGGGGTAGCAAAGTCATGGGGCAGATATCAAGGACACCCAACGGTAGAACCCGCTGTAAAGTACAATCTTGACAGTCAGACTTTTGGCGGCTCGACACGTATTACTGAAACTGCCGACAAGTTCGCCGGGCTTTGCCTTTCCTGTCATCCCAAGGAGAATCTGACCTCCGGTGGCAACAAAAATACGGATTTCCGGTCAGTGGACCGAGTTCATGA
>JAYSLX010000248.1:0-10211 GCA_043725245.1 Geobacteraceae bacterium
GACAATTGCCGTTCCTGTTCGGTCGCACACCTTGAAACAATCTCACTGCTCTGAGAAATCCGATTGCCTACATTCGAAACCAGATCAACGGTTTCTGCCACCTGCGAAATAGCTGCGTGGAGTGATTCTGCTGTCGCATTCATCGCCTTTTTGATAACGGCGTGTTCACCTCGGTACCTGCCTCGCATCCGGGAGCTCAGGTCGTAACCAGCGAGCCGCCCCAGAACTGCCCCGGCTTCATTGAGCGGGTCTATGACTGCATCAAGCGTCCCATTGACGCCACCGATAAGATCACGCCATATCCCCTCGAAATCCCAGTCGTTTCCCCTTGTTCGCAGCCTACCCTCGCTGATGTTGCCGATCAGGTTCTGCGTTTCGCTGTGCATCCCGTAAAGGGTAGCCAGCAGGGTGTTAAGGTTACGCTTGATATCGTTGTACTCGCCTTTGTACTCTTCGATCACAAATGGCGGTATCCTCCCGTGGGCAATCTCGTCAATGGCGTTTGCCGCCAGCCGCAGGGGGGATACCAGAGTATCAAGCATCCTGTTTACCAGCGCGATCAGGTCGGCATCCGCACCGTTATAAGCAGCCGTGTCGCCCCGTTCGTCCAGTTCACCGTTCATCATCGCTTCTGCAAGCCGTTGAATTTCGTCCTGGACAGTACGCTCATTTCTCTTGTCGCCAACATCCACTACTTTTGATTTTCTCATCTCAGGATCCTCGTTGAAACTGAGTAATTTGCTGCAGACAGGCATCGGCAGCATCGTAAAGAGCCGCTGCCGTTTCCGGTGTCATAAAGTCCCGCATCTGGTTGAAACATTGCCCTTCTATTCCTATCAGCACAATTTGAGCGGGAAGTTTCTCAGGACAGAGGATTTTCCCAACCTCAATTGTCTCCTTCAGTCCGATCCCATGGGCTGATATTGCTGTGTTGCAGCAGGACGGCAGATCTTCCCAGGAGATACAATGGATCGTCCCTGGCGGAGCACCGAATTGTACGGCATCAACCACGATCATGAAGCGCTCGTACCCCGTCAGCCGGTCGAGCAGTGAAAGCCCGCCCACCCCTGAGTATTCTACCCTTGTCTCTCTAGGCAGCTCCATTCCCAGAAGCTTTTGGTAGACTTCATATCCTACTGCATCATCTGCTATCAGTTCGTTGCCGATGCAGACAACAAGCGTAGCTCCTGCGCTCTGAGCCATTATTGGATCTTTATCCTCGTGCGGCATTTTTCACCACGGTTTGTAATCTCCGATTTTACCGGCCTGCTGATAAGCTCATTTACGATGCCGTCAAAGTATGAATGGAACAACCTGCACAGGGCACTTCCTGTCTGAATACCTCGTAACGAACAGACGTCCCTTAGAATGCACCGGTTAAAGACGACATCCATCTCTGCTCCTGACCCCTCCAGGGAGAACTCGAATCCTGCCTTCATTCTTGCAGAGAGAACGTCAATCACTTCCTCAAGGGATGGATTGTTCAGATACACAGGGAGTTTCTTTGCCATATCCCGCCCGGCAATCCGCCCGACCGGTGCTGTTGCGCCGCCCATGGTATTATCGATTGTGGAGGTAAAAATGTCGATCAGGAAGGCCACTTCAGAGAAAGCCTTTTGATGGTCCTCCAGGGTTATCTCCTGCACCGTTTCGCCGTTCATAGAAACTTCTCCATTTTGTTACAGAACTCAAGGTCACGGTAGAAATTCTTTACCGTATGGTAATTGGCTTGACTGATCGCTCCCGATGGACAGAGGTAGGCGCAACTCAGACATGCGATGCAATCTTCCGGATACTTGCTCACCGAGATTCGCTTATCCGTGTCATACTCGAATACCTTTGTCGGACAGATATCCACACACATTTCACATCCGCGGCAGGCCTCTTCATGAATAGTAATCTCCACCATCAGCTTTGCCTCCGAATTCTCTGCAGTACCGATGCACCCTGGGTTACCGTGATCTCAAGCGGCATGTTGCCGAGTGCATGTGTGGCACACGACAGGCATGGATCGTAACACCTGATGCCGAATTCGACTGCATTCATAAGAGCGTTGTTGTCCGGCTTGCCGATGACATGTGAGGCAGCAGCCTGTGCGATCGTACGATTGATCAAGGTGTAGTTCTGCTGTGTTGCCACCATCAGATTCGCCGCTCGGATAATCCCGTTCTCATCGATTTCATAATCATGGATGAGCGTTCCTCGCGGCGCTTCGACATGCCCGACCCCCCTCCCACCGCGGAAACGGACCGGGACGCGTGTCTCACCGTGTATTGCCGGATTGCCGATTATTTCCTTGGCCCTCTCGGCAGCATAAAGCAGTTCGATGAGACGTGCATAGGTCTGGAGAACCGTTGTATGGCAAGGACGCCCGGCAAGCTCCCGGAATGAGGCCAATTCACTGTCGGCTCCCGGAGTTCCGTATGCGTCGGCAACGTTTATACGTGCCATGGGTCCCACGCGGTATTGGTACTGCTGTTTTTCGTGAGACAGATGCACCTGTTTCATGTACGACCAGCCAATGACAGATTCTACAAGATACCGGTCGTACTCTTCGACTGCAAATTCTACCTGTTGCGTGCCGGTTTCATCAACGGCCCTGAGCATCCCTTCAATCATCGAAACCTTGCCATCACGAACGGTGCCGAGGCTCCAGGAAGGTACTATCCAATCTTTCAGCATCGCAGGGTGAAGATCAATCTGTTTCAACAGAAGCTGTTTCGCTATTGGCGCAAGTTCCTGTAGCAGTATGAGCGCTTCATCTATCCAGGATTCCAGAAGCCTGCTCTTTTCCCCATCCAGCACAAACGTTATCCCGCCTGCTACCGATGTCACGGGATGCGTCCCCCGTCCGCCGACAAGTTCGTTGATCTTTTGCCCGAGCGATCTGCACCGGAGAGCCTTCTTGGCGACCTCAGGAACCGCCTGGACTACACCGACAATGTTCCGAATGGCTGGATCGGCGTCGATTCCCAGCACAAGATCAGGCCCCTGCAAGGCAAAGAGGGAAAGGGCATGAGAGTGCATCAGATGCCCCATGTACATCAATTCACGGAGCAGTTTCGCTGCTGGGGGAGCTTCAACGCCAGCTGCATGGTCCAGCGCGTTTGTTGCGGAGAGATGATGTGCCGTCGGACAGACACCGCAGATTCGCGCCGTTATGAGCGGCATTCGGTCTGCCTCCATGCCTACCAGGATCCGTTCGAACCCACGGAGCTCATTAACGACAAGGCCTGCAGATTCCAGGGAGCCATCGTCAGCAAGGTTCAAAAAAACCCGCGCATGCCCTTCAATGCGGGTGACAGGGTCGATGGTGATTGTCTTATTCATAGTCCGCCTCTGCATCATCGATCCAGTTCTTTATGAGAAACGTCGGTTTCTCTCCGATCATCGATGTAGCCATGGTGTAGGAATAGTGAGTTTTTGCCGTTTTTTCGATCTCTTTTATGATCGACTCGCGGGGGATTTTAGTCAGTCGCGACATCCTGTCTGCGATTTCAGTCCGGATGTCCCTGTTGGGTTCAGTTAAAATCTGCATGGTGGCCCCTGCGCATCCAGTGCATGTCACTCCGTTCAGGGGGCAGGGTGACATGCATCGGTCAAGGGTTACCGACCCCATGCAGATATATCCCTGGCTCAAAAAGCACTGCTCAGGATCGGGGCTCCCCTCTGAGTTTTTCCGCATAACGGCCACATCGGTTTTATCCATTGTCCGCTTGCACCGGGCACAGACCGATTCCTTCGTCGCCTTGGGCGTACGCCCTTCCACCAGGGCCAGCAGGGCATCAAACACGAAGGCAGCGTGGGGCGGGCAACCAGGGAGATAGAGATCCACATCGATGACGCTGTCGAGAGGTGAGACTGTCGCTTCAAGAGGTGAAACCTCCCGGCTCGGGGGCTGATGCGGGGTAGTCGTCTTATTCCGTGTGTAGACAGTCTCGAATATTTCCTCGCGGGTGTGAACATTGCCTGCTCCGGCAATGCCTCCGTAGACTGCACAGGTTCCCCAGGCGATGATCAGGTCACAGCTTTTTCTCATGGCCTCTGCCGCGTGGCGGTCATGTTCCGTCCTTATTGCGCCCGAGACCAGACCGACACGGGCCTTCGGGTAATCCTTGATGTCAGTCAGAACAGGACACCGCTGGATGGTTACCGATTGCAGAACGGTCAGTATTTTTTCGTGGAGATCAACAATGGCAACATGGCAACCGGCACAGTCGCTCAGCCATTCGGTGTTGAGGGTCACCGGCTGGCTTTTGTCCGGAGCGGTTTTACTGGAAGTACTGGCGCTCATCGGGAAAGGTCCTTTCTCGTATCGGATAGTTGACCCGGATTTTGCCTGTGGATGGTGAGTCCTTTATAACAGGCGTTTTCTCCTGCGTGATGGATTTCAAGAGTCGAATCGCACCCCATTATGTTTTGCAGTGCTCCGGAAAAAAACCCGAACATCATGTTGCAGAGCGATCCTTTTTGATGGTGCCCGAATTTAAAGAGCGTCTGACGGATCATGCAATCTCGAAACACAAGGTTGATTTCTTCCCCCTGTTCGGTTCTTTGAATCATAGCGTCTCTGTCATGCGGTTTGAATGTTTCGAAATGCCAGAGACAGTTATTGTCGAGAAGTACCTTGTGAACGGATGCCAGCGCCTCCTCGATGTCGTCGGTTCTCTTCACATTCGCGGAAAGGTTCATCCCTAATTGTTTGCCTGCCAGGTACGAAATGCTGTTCGCAGATTCACCTATAGCCTGTTCGATGCCGCTGGCAATGGCTCCCAGAAATGTCATTGTCTCCTGCAGTGAGGCTCGAGTTTCAAGAAGGTCGTTCATGGCTCTCTGTTTCCTTCCTTTGTTTCTGGTTTAACTTACGCTATCAACCAGTTATCGCAATGTATCGACATTATTAGCTGCGACTTAAGATATTTTTTTACAAAAACCTTCACAACTAGCCAATAGAATTATCCGAATAAACATATATTTATCAAACTAAGGCACAGAGGATACGGAACTGTTTGACCTATTGCAGAGGATGCGATACGCTCAGCCCTGCCCTGACCGCAAAGGTTGTCCATACTGCGGCCACCACGATTTGAAATAACTTTTGGAGGCTCGATTTTCATGTGCATAACCTGCGGCTGTTCTGAACACGATCACGACCACTCACACGTTAACCACCAGCAGAGCCATGGACACGATCATCCGCACGGCCCTCAAGCCCCCCGCAATCGAATAACCATCGAAACGGAAATAATGGCCGGCAACAACCGGTTTGCCACTGCAAACAGGTCGCTTTTCGTCCAAAAGGGCATCTTTGTACTGAACCTGGTCAGCTCCCCTGGTTCAGGGAAGACCTCTCTCCTTGAGCGTTCACTCAAAGAGCTTGCCGGCCGTTTCCGTTGCGCCGTTATCGAAGGGGACCAGCAGACCGACAACGATGCGGTGAGGATTGCAGCCACCGGCGTCCCGGTAAAGCAGATCAACACAGGTGCCGGCTGTCACCTGGATGCACACATGATCGGACACGCACTGGGTCATTTCGACCTTGACCGGCTTGACATCCTGTTTATCGAAAATGTAGGAAACCTTGTCTGTCCGGCCTCTTTTGATCTGGGTGAGCACCATAAGGTCGTGCTGCTTTCCGTAACAGAGGGTGAGGACAAGCCGCTTAAATATCCGCAGATGTTCCACGCCGCAGATGTCATGCTCCTGAACAAGATAGACCTTCTTCCGCACCTCGATTTTTCTGTAGAGCGTTGCGTGGAGATGGCGAGACGCATCAGGCATGATGCCTCGCTGTTCCAGATTTCCGTACGGACCGGAGAAGGTATGTCCAGATGGTATGACTGGCTGGCCGCAGGGGTAGAAGTCGCGAAGGTTAACGTGTAGGGTGAATCCATAAAAAGGATCAGAGTAGAAATCGAAGGGATTGTCCAGGGGGTCGGGTTCAGACCCTTTCTCTTTCGGCTTGCCCGGAAGTTCGGGGCATGCGGATGGGTGCGCAACACCCCGAGCGGTGTGCAGCTCGAGCTCCAAGCCGATCCCGAAACCGTGGCAACCATCCTGGTTGCCATAGAGCTGGAAGCTCCACCGCTTGCAGCCATAGGCTCTGTGACACATGAGAGTGTTACGCCAGTTGAGGGTGAAACCGGATTCTCCATACTGGCGAGCGGCGACGGAGCCGTAAGAGCCGAGATCCCGCCCGACGGCGATCTCTGTGCCGACTGCCTTGAGGAGCTGTTCGACCCAACAAACCGACGCTACTACTACCCGTTCATCACCTGCACCAACTGTGGGCCCCGTTATTCCATCATAACTGGAATTCCGTACGATCGCCCGCTGACCACCATGGCCGGGTTTCCACTCTGTGCCGACTGCCGGACCGAATATGAGGATCCTCTGGACCGGCGCTTCCATGCCCAGCCACTGGCCTGCCCGGCATGCGGACCAACGCTAAGGCTCCTTGATTCGACCGGTCAAAGCATGGGAAATGATGGCCCCGCATCGCTCAGCGCTGCCGTTAACCTGCTGCAGCAGGGAAAGATTCTTGCTATAAAGGGGATTGGCGGCTTTCATCTGGCGGTGGATGCCGGTAACCCTACGGCCGTCAAGGAGCTTCGCCGCCGCAAGATGCGCGACGCAAAACCTTTTGCACTGATGGTCCCTGATCTTCTGGCTATCTCTGCAATTGCAGTTGCCAATCACCTCGAAGAGCGCCTACTTGCAGGGTCTGAACGTCCGATTGTTCTTTTAAGAAAGCGGCATCGACCAGAGACCGGAGAGTCGGGAAAGAGTGTTGCGGCAGAAGTGGCACCCGGCTCCAACTATCTCGGAATCATGCTGCCGTCCAGTCCGCTGCATCATCTGCTGCTGCACGATTTCGGCTCCCCGCTGATCATGACCAGCGGCAACCGCTCAAGCGAGCCGATTGCCTTTCGTGACAACGATGCCCTGGAGCGCCTGGCTGGGATTGCCGACGCGTTTCTCACCCATGACCGGCCCATTCATACAAGGGTTGACGACTCGGTCATCCGCGTTTTTCGAGGAAACCCGCTCTTTCTGCGACGGTCACGCGGCTATGCCCCACGTACAATCCATCTCAGGGATGAACAGCCGGATGTACTGGCGGTGGGTGCAGAACTCAAAGGGGCCTGCTGCATGACGCGTGGCAGCCAGGCATTCATGAGCCAGCACATCGGCGACGTGCAGAATGTGGAGACTCTTGAGTCACTGGCCGATACAATCGAGCAGATGAAGAATCTCCTGAACATCAAGCCTGTTGCTGTGGCTCACGACATGCATCCCGACTACCTTTCCACCCGTTTTGCACAGCAGCGGACAGGCCTGCCGACGATTGCCGTGCAACATCACCACGCACACATGGCATCATGCATGGCGGAGAATCGCCTGAGCGGAACAGCCATAGGGATCATCTTTGACGGCACCGGCTTCGGACCGGACGGTACGGTCTGGGGGGGGGAGTTCCTGATTGGAGATTGCGCGGGCTACCGCCGTTTGGGGCGATTCAGACCGGTTCCCCTGCCGGGAGGGGATGCAGCCGTTCGGGAGCCTTACCGTATGGCCCTCTCCTGGTGCTATTCAGCCCTGGGAGATGCTGGCTTCGAGATCCCCATTGCCAGGTGGCTGGCGCTTCCGGATCATGAGCAACAGCTCCTGAAGTCTGTGGTGCAGAAGCGGATCAATTCGCCTCTTACCTCCAGCTGCGGAAGGCTGTTCGACGCGGTCGCAACACTCATAGGGTTACGTGGCACGATCTCCTACGAAGGGCAGGCAGCCATAGAGCTGGAGGCGGTTGCCGAGGATGGTAGCCCCTCTCGGACCTATCCGTTTGACATCGTAGAGGCGGATGGATTGCTGGAAATCGACTGGCGGCCACTGTTTGTCGCCCTATTGGATGACCTGATACATGGCGTGGTACCACAGGCAGATATGGCCAGGAGTTTCCATGCCGCGGTAGCTGCAGCCTCCCTGGAGGTATGCCGTCGTATTCACGGAACCACCGGGGTAGAGCAGGTCGTTCTTTCGGGGGGCGTTTTTCAGAACCGGCTCCTGACTGAAGAGCTTTGCGCTCTTCTATCCGCGGCCGGATTCAAGGTATATACCCACAGGCTGGTTCCGCCGAACGATGGTGGTCTGGCACTGGGACAGTCAGTAATCGCAGGAAGAGCCTTATGGAAAACGTCATGAGGAGACCGATATGCAAGGCGCAAGAGAGCGAGAAAGTGAGGCGTACACGAATGTACGTTGAACTTTTGAGCGAGCGGCAACACTGCAGATCGGTCCCGCAGTAGTTTTGCATGAGGCTCGAAGGATGATATCATGTGCCTAGGCGTACCAATGCAGATAATAAGTATTGACGGAACCGACGCAGTTGCCGAGATCGACGGCGTTCGGCGCGAAGCCTCTCTCATGCTCCTGGACGAGGATGTGGCAGTGGGAGACTATGTCATCGTCCATGCCGGCTTTGCCATAACCCGGCTGGACGAGGCGGAAGCTCTCGAAACCCTCGATATCATGAGGCAGATCTTTGATCCGGCGGACATGGCGTGAAACCGGCGTCCGGCTATTCCAACCCGGACGGATGTACTGCCGGAGGTTTCGGGTATTAACCGGATTATTCCCGTAAGCGGATAGAGTTGCAAATATTTATGCATTACAGTATGATTCTGCTATGAATGATACGGAGGCATTTCATGCACACATCCATGGATATTGATCGAATAACGGTTTCTCTACCTCATTCCCTTGCAGGTAAAGCCGATGAGCTTCGTGCCGAGCTTAAGGTTTCCCGTTCAGAGCTGTACAGAATTGCCCTTGAGCGATTCATCGATGAGCAGAAGCGGAGCCGTGTGGCTATCATTGCAGCCGAAATGGCCGAAGAGTACCGCACCAACCGCGAACTGACCGCCACGACAACTTTGGACGCCGAGGATTTCGCATGAATCAGGGCGAAATCTGGCTGGTCAACCTCGATCCGACCATTGGGGCTGAGATCCGCAAGACCCGCCCTTGCGTGATCATGAACGATGATGCTGTAGGTCTGCTCCCCCTCAAAATAATTGCACCTCTTACCGACTTCAAAGACCGATATCTCCGTGTTCCCTGGATGGTTGTCATCAATCCGGATGCCGCAAACAGACTGCAAAAACCTTCATCCCTGGATCTGTTCCAGGTTCGCTGCGTTTCAGAGGAGAGACTTGTCCGGAAAGCCGGGATGATAGATCCAAAGCAGATTGCCCTGGCACAGGATGCCCTGAAGACGGTATTCGGAATATGATTGGATTGAAAATGCGCTATTGTCGGGCGGATTTTTATTATGGGGAGAACGGATGAAATACCAGGATGAGTATCGCAATCGTGAACTGGTCCAGCGGCTTGCCCAAGGGCTCCGGGAACTGACCGTTGACTGCGGCAGAACAATGACCTTTATGGAGGTCTGCGGCACCCACACCATGGCGATCTACCAGTACGGACTGCGGGGACTTCTCCCCCCCCAGATCCGGCTGATCTCCGGCCCTGGCTGCCCGGTCTGCGTCACCCCCAACACCTATCTGGACAAGGCGATTGCCTGCTGCCGACTCCCTGATGTCGTCGTGGCAACCTTCGGTGACATGCTCCGGGTCCCCGGTTCTTCGACCTCGCTGATGGAAGAGCGGGCTCGTGGCGCAGCTATCCGGATCGTCTACTCTCCTCTGGATGCCGTAAGAATTGCAGCTGAAAATCCTCATCTGCAGATTGTTTTCCTTGGTGTCGGCTTCGAGACCACTGCCCCGACGATTGCAGGTAGCATACTCTCGGCACAGAGCCAGAGCCTGACCAACTTCCTTGTACTTGCAGCCCACAAGACCATGCCGGTCCCGATGGCAGCGCTTGCCGCCGACCCGGAACTTGCTATCGACGGATTCATCTGCCCAGCCCACGTCAGCACGATCATCGGCGCCAATGCCTACGAGCCGCTGGCGCGTCTTCATGGTCGCCCCTGCGTCATCACAGGCTTTGAGCCTGCAGATGTCATGCAGGGTGTTTCGATGCTGGCACAGCAGGTCCTTTCCGGGGAGAGCCGGGTGGAGATACAGTACAGCAGGGCAGTGAAGCCCGAAGGAAACCCCAAGGCGCGTGAGATCATGAACCGGGTCCTTGCGCCGTGCGATGCCGAATGGCGCGGCCTCGGCATGATTCCCGGCAGCGGCCTCCGG
>JAYSLX010000249.1:0-18831 GCA_043725245.1 Geobacteraceae bacterium
CCAGATGTCGCCGCCGAGAAGTTGTCGGTTGTCCTTGATGTTAGCGCCCCACACCGGCGCCAGTGCGTCGGCTTCATAGAGTCCTGAAAGGCCTATGTCGAGGATGCCGCCGTAACGGTAGCCGAGCCGTCCGCCGCCGATATATTTCCCTTTTGTCGAACTTGATCGGTCAAGCTTGACCGGGATTCCGCCAAAAGCGGCTACCGTAAACCCCTTGTTCAGGTCGGTCCTTGCGTAAACGCCGTCCACCTGTTCGGCTGCAACCCCTTCATAGACAAAGAATCGTCCGGCCTTTACCTGGGCATTGGCTTTAGGGAAGCGGTAGAGGAGATAGCCGTAGGTGAAGTTCCCGTCGGTGGAGCGAGGGTTTGTGGTCAGCCCGCTGTTGTCGGCCACGTCAAGGCGCCCCCATCCGTATACGTGGAATGAAAGGTCTTTTCCACCTATACGCGAAACATCCATTCCTAGGTACTGCGTTGCAGGGAGGATCGTCTGCTTGCTGAAGCCGGGTGCGCTGCGCTCCTCAATCCTGAGCAGCGTGGTGCCGTCGACCTCCAGGTCTGCGGCACGTATCTGCCCCGGCGTCAGCATGGCGAGTAGTGCCAGAAAGCCTGCCAGACTCTTCATAGAATAGCTCCATGGTTGAAGTAAATCATCTTTTTCAGTTTACAAGAGTGTTTTGGGTTGTCAACTGTCAACCACACTTCTATTTAGCAGCAGCAGGCTTGTCCACGTTGGCTTTACGGGTGTGTCCCCTGGAAATAAAAAAGCCGGATTGCAGACTATCAATTAAAGATTGATAATTCGGCAACCCGGCTGTCTCTGTGAGACCCTTTGGGCTTTCCGCCCCACCCTCGCGGGTGGTTGAGCAGTATCGCTATCACGTGCTGATTATTCTATTTTCATAATTCTAATTGGGATCATTGAGATGTCAATGCATGTTATTTCTCTTGTAGGGGATTACTGCTTCCGATAGGTGCCTGATGATCACGTTTTTCTGACTACTCCAACTAACTTTCCCAATACAAGGCCGCTGATTGCAGCAATGAGGCTTAGCATGGCCCCCATTTTGGCAGCACCGTTGATTGCCGGATCACTGAAAGCTTCACCAGCAACAAACAAAGCTACAGTGAATCCGGTTCCGGCAATCAGTCCTGCGACCAACAGGTCGCGTCGCTTCATGCCACGGGGAAGTTCGAATCCAAGCCTGGTAGCAAGCCAGCCAAATCCAAAAATACCTATGGATTTGCCGATAATCAGTGAGGCTAGTACCAGCCAAGTAACCGTCCCCATACTTGTAAACAGGACCCCCGCGTTGGCCAAGCTGAACATGAACAGACCGAAATCGACAATTACCTTCCATTCGTGTTCAAACCTGGAGAGTGTGGAGTGGTCGCTTGGGTCTTCTTCAAAAATGTGCTTGTGCTCTTGTATTGAGTGAGGCAAAAACGGGATGATAAAGACCAATGCCAGGGCCGGGTGAATATGGGTATGGTGTAAACCGGTCCAACTGAAGGTCCCGCCGACCAAGATGTAGGGCCAATAGCTGCGTAGCTTGAAACGACGCATCAACCAGGCAGCAGCCATGCCGAAGATGGTAAGCAGCAGCCATACCGGTTCGATCGGCATATTCGGATTTGGGTAAAAAACAGCGATGATGCCCAACCCGATGGCATCGTCAGCCACGGCTAATAGCAACAGATAGGATACAGCGGGATGGGCAGCTCCGAAAACCGTTCTGGCGGCCAGCCAGGCCAGGGCAATGTCCGTTGCTGTGGGAATCCCCCACCCGTTCATTAATTCTGGTGATCCACATAACGAATTGAGGCCAACATAGACCGCAACCGGACCAAGTATGCCGCCCAGTGTGCCCATGAGGGGATTGATCGCCTTTGAGACCGGATTCAAATCACCACCCGGCAGAAAACTCTGGGTGATCTCAACCGCCGCAATACCGAAGAACAGCACCATGAACAGTTCGTTTGCGACAAAGTGAAAGGAAAGACTCCCCAGAAAAGGGGTGGAGTTGAAGTCTCTATAGCCGGCGGGATCCAGATTTGCCCAGATGACTGCGACAGCGACGCCTGCCAATAGAGGTATGGAAAATTCGCGAAGAAGGTTAAGTCGATGCTTCATCTGATTCCGTTCCTGAAAAATTTCGGTACTCTACCACAAATATGATCTGACAGGAAAGAACTCCTGAATTCCCCAAAAGGTCCCAGGTTTTTGGTTGACTTGACCGGCGGGCTGGACTAGAACCTCACAGAGGTAATGCCTTGGTGAAAGGAGAGAGGTAAGTTATGGGATACCGCAACCTTGGATCATGTGTGGCCGACCTGGAAAGCAGGGGAATGCTGCTGCGCATCGATCATCCGGTCGATCCCCACCTGGAGGTGGCCCTTATTCAACGCCGGGTCTACCAGGCAGGAGGACCGGCGCTTCTCTTTACCAATGTTGTCGGCTCCGGATTCCCGATGCTCGGCAACCTCTTCGGTACATTGGATCGCGCAAGGTTCATATTCCGAGACTCTCTCTCCACCATCGAGGCGCTGGTCTCTCTCAAGGTCAATCCAGCAGAGCTCTTTAAAACCCCTTCAATGCTGCTTCGGGCAATTCCCGGAGCGATTCATCTCCTGCCGCGCCATCTGGGGAGCGGGCCGATTCTTGACAACCGGACGACAGTCGACCGGTTGCCGCAACTGGTCTCCTGGCCAATGGACGGTGGCCCCTTTGTCACCCTGCCGCAGGTCTACTCCGAGAGACCGTCCCGTCCCGGTATTCGCAACTCCAACCTGGGGATGTATCGCGTGCAGCTCTCCGGCAACCGCTACAGGTTGAACGAGGAGGTGGGGATCCACTATCAGATCCACCGGGGGCTTGGTGTCCACCATGCCGAGGCCCTGGAGCTGGGGCTACCCCTCAAGGTCAACATCTTTGTCGGTGGGCCTCCATCCCTCACCGTTGCTGCTGTCATGCCTCTTCCTGAGGGGATGCCGGAGCTTGCCTTTGCCGGGCTCCTTGGTGGGCACCGCCTTCCGATGGTCTGCCAGGCTGGTGAGCTTCCAATCCCGGCAGAGGCGGACTTTTGCATCTCCGGCACCCTTAATCTCCATAATACGCTCCCTGAGGGTCCATTCGGCGACCATCTCGGCTACTACAGTCTCGTCCACGACTTCCCGTTTCTCAAGGTCGAGCGGGTCCTGCACCGAGACGGCGCCATCTGGCCATTCACCTCGGTCGGTCGCCCGCCGCAGGAGGATACCACCTTCGGAGCTTTCATTCATGAACTGACCGGGCCGCTGATTCCGACGGTCATCCCGGGTGTCAAGGCGGTTCATGCGGTGGATGCCGCAGGGGTACATCCTCTTCTTCTTGCCGTTGGTTCAGAGCGCTATGTTCCGTATGCAGCAGAGCGCGAGCCGCAGGAGCTGCTTACCATAGCCAATGCGATCCTCGGCCAGGGGCAGCTCTCTCTGGCCAAGTACCTCTTCATAGCTGCACACGAAGACAATCCACCCGATATCCACCATATCGATGAATTCCTCCGGTTCATGCTGGAGCGGGTCGACTGGCGACGAGACCTTCATTTCCATACCAGGGCTACCATCGATACCCTTGACTATTCGGGTCAGGGATTGAACCAGGGCTCCAAGGTGGTGATCGCCGCTACCGGGCCGAAACGGCGTGACCTGCCGGTCGAGATCCCGTCAACTCTTCGAATACCGAGCGGCTTTAGCAACCCACGAGTCTGCCTCCCCGGGGTCCTGGCTGTCCAAGGGCCATCGTGTGGGGAGTACCGGGAGTGCATGACCATGGACATGGCCGGCTTCTGCGCTTCGTTTGTCGTTGATGGACCTCTCGGTACTTTTCCGCTGGTCCTGATCGTCGATGACAGTGAGTTCGTCTGCAGGACCCTGAACAATCTCCTCTGGGTCACCTTTACGCGATCCAACCCGGCGAGCGACATCTACGGCATCGCCCCCTTCCAGCGCTGCAAGCACTGGGGATGCGAGGGGCCGCTGGTCATCGATGCCAGGTCCAAGCCGCATCATGCACCCCCTTTGCTGGACGATCCTGTCGTGGAGAAAAGGGTGAATGATCTTGCTGCGCCGGGTGGACCTTTGCATGGGATAATCTGAAAGTCCCTGTGGTAACCTCTGTTTGGAAGCAGTGACTGCCGTTTTTATAGGCACAAAGGAAGATGTTACAGGATCAGTGAAATACGGTGACAACCTTCTGCACTCTGTAAGGTGAGGATTGCCTGGTTTCCCGGCAAAACGGAACGGAAGCTGCAATCTTGTGTAGACACTCTTCAATATCAGCATGCAAAGGGGTACGTCGCCTTATGATGAAACTTGTCAAGCTTTTGTGTGTCTTTTGCTCCCTGCTGTTGGCCACCACTGCCCATGCCGAGAAAATAACTGTTGCTGCTGCGGCTGACCTCAAATTCGCAATGGATGAGATAGTTACCGGCTTTAACAAGAACCTTTCCGGCGACGAGGTACAGGTTGTCTATGGCTCTTCCGGTAAATTCCACACCCAGATTCAGCAGGACGCACCCTATGATCTGTTTTTTTCAGCAGACATCGGTTACCCACGGGAGCTTGCCAAACAAAGTCTGGCCGCGTCCGATGTCAAGCCCTATGCCGCTGGCCGAATCGTACTTTGGAGCGCGGAGATGGATGCCACCAAAATGAGCTTGGCCAACCTTACCGACCCAAAGATCACCAAGATTGCCATTGCCAACCCGAAACATGCCCCTTACGGCAAGCGCGCAGAAGAGGCGTTGCGCTTTCTGGGGCTGTGGGATAAATTGCAGCCAAAGATGGTGTTTGGAGAAAACATAGCCCAGACTGCCCAGTACGTGCAGTCCGGCAACGCCCAAGTGGGCATCCTTGCCTTATCTTTGGTGATAAACCCTGAACTCTCGAAGAAGGGGGGCTATTACCTTATCCCTGAGAACATGCATAACCCACTGGAACAGGGCTTCATCATCACCAAGCGGGGAGCTAACAAACCGCTGGCCAAACAGTTTGCCGATTATATGGGCTCGAAACAGGCACGTGGCGTCATGGCGAAGTACGGTTTCGTTCTCCCAGGTGAGAAAACAGGAAAGTAAAAAATGTTCCTGAACGATAGCGATATCCAGTCGATCTGGCTCACCATCAGGCTGGCCTCAACTGTCACCGCCATTCTGCTGTTGCTTGGCACTCCGATCGCCTGGTGGCTGGCGCGCACCAGTTCTCGCCTTAAAGGAGCACTAGGAGCAGTAGTGGCGCTGCCGTTGGTGTTGCCGCCTTCGGTGCTGGGCTTCTATCTGTTGCTGGCCATGGGGCCCCACGGACCAGTAGGGTATCTGACCCGTACTTTGGGAATCGGCGCATTGCCGTTCACCTTCTGGGGGCTGGTGCTGGCCTCGGTCTTTTACTCTCTGCCGTTCATGGTGCAGCCGCTCCAGAACGCCTTTGAGTCGATCGGCGACCGCCCCTTGGAGGTTGCAGCCACTCTGGGGGCTTCACCGCTGGATGCGTTCTTCACGGTGGCTCTGCCGCTGGCCCGTACCGGTTACCTGACCGCTTCAATCCTCACCTTCGCCCATACTGTGGGTGAGTTCGGCGTGGTGCTGATGATCGGTGGCAACATCCCCGGCATTTCCCGTGTCGCCTCGGTGCAGATTTACGACCATGTGGAGGCGCTTGAGTATGCACAGGCTCACCGAATGGCAGCTGTCATGCTGATTTTTTCATTCCTTGTGTTGCTGGTACTTTATGCGTGGCGCCCCAATGCCATGAAAATGTCACGGAGAGGCTGATATGCAACTCTCCATGACGGTACATAAAAGGTTCAGTGCATTTACCCTTGATGCCGATATTTCTGTATCAGGAGATCAAATCGGCATCTTCGGTACATCAGGCAGTGGCAAGTCGACCCTCGTGAGCATGCTGGCGGGGCTTGTGGAGCCGGACAGTGGCGAGATAATCCTGGATGGTGACTCTCTTTTCAGCAGTGCCAGAAAGATCAATCTTCGCCCCGAGCAACGTCGCATTGCTCTGGTATTCCAGCAACACTGTCTGTTTTCGCATCTGAATGTCCGGAGCAACCTGCTTTACGGGTACAAACGTTGTCCTGCGGAATACCGCACCATCGACGTTGATACTCTGGTTTCAGTGCTGGAGCTGGATGCCCTCCTCGACCGTGAGGTCACACATCTGTCGGGTGGCGAAAAGCAGCGCATCGCCCTGGGGCGCGCCATTCTGGCCAATCCCCGGCTCCTGCTGATGGATGAGCCGCTCTCTGCCCTGGACGATACCCTCAGGTTCCAGATCATCCCCTACCTGAAGAGTGTCAGTGAACAGTTTGGGATACCCTATCTCTTCATCTCCCATTCACTAATAGAGATGCGTCTTATGGCGGAGCAGGTCCTTGTCGTTGCCGATGGTCGCATACAGGACCAGACCACGGCTGACCAACTTGCCCGAAACCGGATGGGGCAGAGCCATGCCGGGTTTATCAACCTCCTGAAGCTCCAAAAACCACGCCGCAACAACGGACTTTTTGCCTATCCATGGGGAGCTGCCGAATTGCTCATCTCTGCCGGAAATGACCAGACAGAGGCAATCTTCGAACTCTCCTCCAAAGAGATCATGCTGTTCAAACGGCATCCCGAGGCGATCAGCGCCAGAAACCTTCTCAGGTGCAGTGTCCTCGGTACGTTTGATTCGGGTAACAAGGTCGGGGTAGAGCTGGCCTGCGGTGACCAGTTGCTGGTGGCCGAAGTGGTACGACAGGCGGCAGATGAGTTGGGGATCTTCGCAGGGTGTGAACTTTATGCAGCGATCAAGGCCTCAGCCTTCCGTCGACTTGGCTGATACGCGACAGAACACTGGACATCTGCATACGGATGGGTATATGAGATGAATTCCGGCAAGATTAAAGTATTGCAGCGCATTACCGTGAGGAGTTTAGTCGTGAAAGAAGAAGCCTCTACCGGTCAGTCCAACTACATCACCCTCGAAGGTGTCAAGCGGCTGCGAGACGAACTCGACTGGCTCTGGAAGGTTGAGCGGCCCATAGTGACACAACGGGTTACTGAAGCCGCTGCCGAGGGAGACCGCTCGGAAAATGCAGAGTACATCTACGGCAAGAAGCGCCTCCGTGAGATAGACCGTCGCATCCGCTTTCTTACACGGCGACTGGAAGTGCTGAAGGTAGTGGAAAGCGTCCCCTCAGATCCGGAGAGGGTCTATTTCGGTGCCTGGGTTACAGTTGAGAATGAGGATGGGGAAGAGTCCACCTACCGGATCGTCGGCCCTGACGAGTTCGATCCTGCCAAAAGCTTCATCAGCATGGATGCGCCGGTTGCCAAGGCCCTTATGGGTAAGAGAATCGGCGATGAGGTCACAGTGCGCAGGCCAGCGGGTGTGGCGCAGTTAACCATAGTTGAGGTGGAATACCGGGCAACGGAATAGTAAAAACTGCAGTTCCTTACCGCTAAGCCGCAAAGGTCGCAAAGATATTCAAATACCAGTTTATCTCCTCCCTCCGGCCATTCGCTCGCTCCCCGGACAGCGCCTCAGGAGCCACATACAGACCGGTCCCATGAGTGCTCCGATACCGGCGGTGGCAAATGCTATCCCCCACTCTCCGCTGACTCCGGGCCATGGCTCCCATCCCTTAAACAGGTCCAAAGCATAGCCGAATACCGTCGGCGAGATCATCCCCATAGAATAGCCTACCAGCGACTGAAGTCCCATTGCAGCACCAAGATATGCTGGTGCCACCAGCTCGGTGAGCCCGGTGGAGAATACCGGCGATTCGGCCACCACCAAGTAGCCGTAAACGAATCCGACAGCCAGCGCTGCCAGGGGATGGGCATTTATAAGCCAGCCAAAGGTGAAAGAAAGAAGGGCGCTGGCGAGCATGACGATGGTGATGGTGCGGGTGCGGCCCCAGCGGTCGGAGAGTGTTCCGGTTATGGCCGTAGAGAAGGTGCCTATGCCGACGATGCCGGCAGCTGCGGTAGCAGCCCATCCAGCGGCACTCACCGTGGTAGAGCCGTGGGCGATGAGCGAGGCGGCGAAGAATGGGGCGACCCAGGTCCTCATGCCGTACATCTCCCACATGTGCGAGCCGTAGCCGAGTATCAAAAGGAATGCCGGGCGGTTTTTAACTACCTCTGTCCGGAAGCCACCTCCTTCACCGGTAAAGACCATTGGCCGGTAACCGTCGAAGACCTTTCTGGCGATCAGTACTCCGATAAAGACCCCTGCAGAGCAGACAACGAAGGCGGCACGCCAGCCGGCAATTGAGGTTACTGCCCCGGTGACTGCCAGCGACATGGATGCTCCCAGCACCATGGCTCCGACGTAGATCCCTACCGCCTTTCCCCGTTCACTTGGTGAAAATCGCTCAGCCACCATCTTGAGGCCGGGCATGTAAGTGCCCCCCATCCCGATGCCGGTCAAGGCTCTAAGGAGCATTCCCGACAGGTAGTCATCGGCGTAAAAGGCGAACAGCAGGTTGGCAATGCACGACCAGAGCGCCGCGATGAGGAATATGTACTTTGTGTTGAGTCGGTCGGTGAGGATGCTGAGGATGACGCCTGAGAGGATATAGCCGAACTGATAGATCGAGAAGATGGAGCCGGCCATGGTGTTGTTCATCCCCCACTCCTGCTTTAAAAGGGGGAGAACCGCCGAGTAGTTGATAAAGACCAGCATGATGAAGACCTGCGCGGTGCAGAGCCTCAAAAGCCAGCGGGTGTCAGGGGACATCTTGGACAGGTTTATGTCAGGCAGACCAACTAACGGGGGTATGTCGCATCTCCTTGGATGATGGCATTAAGCTATCACTGTTTGTGCGGATGCGCAATCGGATGTAACGGCTCTGTGATGCATAAATTGGTTTTAATGGAGAGCCGGTATATGGTAATAAATGTTTGTAATTCACCAGCTGTTTTTTTCATGTTCACAGGATAAATGTTCCGTTTGGGTAGATCACCGGTTCATAAAAGCCTTTGGGGTCAGGTCTTGAAATATAAGAAACTTACTTTTCAAGACCTGACCCCAGCTGGTTTGTGACCCCAGCTGGTTTGTGTGTGACCCCAGCTGGTTTGTGTGACCCCAGCTGGTTTGGTACGGCACGAATGGGCACGGACGGTGGAGGATCTGCTGGCCCGCCGCACCAGGGCGCTTCTGCTGGATGCCCGCGTGAGCATTGCCGCCGCGCCGGCGGTTGCGGAGTTAATGGCGTGCGAATTGGGGAAAGACCGTAGATGGCAGGAGACGCAGGTTGCAGGTTTTTGCGAACTCGCCCGGGGGTACCTTTTGGAGTGAATGAGGTAATGAGGCAAAAGGGGGCAGCCCCCTTTTGCCATTTTCTTCATACTTGCATATTTCATCCGCATTTTTACTATTTGATGACGACGTTCCCTAAGGTCACCGTGCCGCCGGATATTGTTAAAGAGCCGTGGATGGTGGTTACGCCGGAAATTGTTGAGAAGGTGCTGTCGTAGCCACCCTGCACCCTGACGGTTACCGAATTGCCGAAGACAAGGTTTTCATAATAGTCCCCGGCCATGAGGCTTATTTGAAAGTTACTGCCGCCATTCGTATAAGCGCCATTGATGGTGCCGAAAGTATTACTGCCAACTTTGATATTCGTCCCGGCGGTATGGTTAAAGAAAACCGAGAGTGATTTTGCCGCCGTCATGGTGAGTGAGCATGTATTACCGGAGACTGACGGACAGTTGGTCCAGCCGGAGAAGAATGACAACGGGTCGGCCTGGGCTGTCAGGTTTACCACCGTGTTGCTGGTGATAGACTGGCTGCAATTTCCCGTACAATCGATTGTTGCAGGCGGTTTTGGTAGTACCGTAACAGTACCCCCACCAGTACCGAAATAGGAGATGGTCAGCAGCGGATAGGTGATCATTACAAAGGAGAAGTCGGCCGTACAGGCCGCCGTGATTGGCCCGGTGGTATAAGTATTGCCGCTCCACGAACCTGCCGGACAGTTGCCGCCTACGATGGCGGATGGTTGATAGTTGGCGGCCGGGGCAAGAGTAAAAGAGGCCGAGGCGCCATATCCCACGGAGAGGGGATTGGTGGATGAAATGCTACCGTTTCCGCCGCTCACGTTGGCCGTAACCGTGGTTGGAGTTGTATTGCCGACCATGGAGATGTCGGCGTTGGGGGCATTCACGTCACTGCCTGAGACGCGCAGGGTTGCGATCTGGGGCGCTCCAGAGGTTGGGGAGAAAGTGACCGTGACGGTGCAGGAGGAACCGGGGCCGATTATCGGCATGGCGCTGCCGCAGGTGCCGCCGCTGCCATTGCCGTAGTTGATGCTGTAAGAACCGAGGCCGCTGCCGGAAAGAACCATGGCGTTTATCTGCAGTTCACTGGAGCCGACAGCTGCAGTATTGGCGATGGTGACCACTTGGCTGCCTGCACTGTATCCGAAATCCTTGTACAATGGTGAAACTGACATTGCCGAATTTCCAAACTGTCCCCCCCGGACCGGCCACACATAATTATTTCCGTTGGATCCCTTTGCTCCGGGTAACCTGCCGCCACTGGAAAACATATCAACATACCAGGCAGTGTCCGGTTGATTGACGATGGTAGTCGACGTCCAGTAGCCACCCTGCCTGACGGTGATGAATCCCAACGAATTGAGCCACATGGCATTGTTGTCCCCGATGATATTGACCCGCGATTGCCGGTTTATAAGGCTATCCAGTTCGTTAGAGTCGGGAAGCCTCCAATGACCGGCACTGGAGCCATCCGTGAGGCCACATGTGCCGTGTGCCATATTGTTGCTCCAGGTAAGAGCTTTGCCCCATTCCAGATAGCCGTCGGGATTGGGAATCCCTCCTGAGGTTTCCTTGCAGTGTGCCTGCTGCAACCAGATAAGCCCGGTGAGTTTGTCCGTCATCGTGCCGTTACCGTTGTTGATGATACGGGAGGAGTTCCAGCCCACCCCTTTTTGCAAAGCGCCATCATCAGCGGGGGCATACGTTGAAATTTGCCCTGTTTTGGGCAGCTGAACAACTGAGGGGCCTCCGTCGCGAACCGGCCAGACACGACTGGGATTGCTCTTTTGGGAACCGTCTCCAATACCATTGTAAAAAGCTATCACCCAGGCTCCGTCCGGATAATAGCCGTTCATGGTGGTAGATGACCAGTAGAGGTGATCCGGATCGAGGCCGGTGAATGGCTGACCGGTCGGGAGCGCCGGATAGTTGTTCCCGGCATCAATCAGGCTCTTCAATTCTACAATGTTCGGCAGTCGCCATTGACCGATTGTGGAGCTGTCTGTGAGGCCGCAGAAGCCATTGGCGAGATTGTTGCTCCAGGTGATGGCATCGCCCCAGGTAAGATAGCCGATATACATGGGGTTGTTTCTGTTGATGCCGCCTACCGTGTCGGTGCAGTTGGCATTCTGCAGCCAGACCAGGCCAGTCAGCTGGTCGGTTACCGTGCCGTTGCCGTTGGTAACTAACCGCGTCGTGGGCCAGTGCGCGCCTGCCTGGAAGGCGCCATTCTGACCGGTTCCACTGCAGGAGATGACGCTTCCCGAGGCGTCATAGCAGACAGTCTGCCCGGTGCGGGGGAGCTGGATTTCCGAGGCATCGGAATGGGGAATTGAGAATGGAGAATGAAGAATCAGAACGGCGAACAGAATGGGGATTATCTTTTTCAGCATGTCGTAGACCTCCTTGGAGAAGGAATTCACAGCTTAAATCAAATAGTTTACTCGGCAGGTGGCCAGAAAACGGCGGTTCCTGATAATGACGGCGGATGGTGACCTGCAATCAGGCGGACAACTACGTAGCGCTGCCACTACAAAACATATCGTTGTGCCAAGATATCAGGGCGCATGCCATGCGCCTTCAGTGACGGAAGGTGATGCGAGTTGCGGGGAGGTGGCCAAGGAGTGGTCTAACTATTTAAATAGATAGGAAGAGTAGAGGATTTTCGAGGGTCAGTTTAGTCATAAATTGAACTACTGTCAATAAATAATTAATCTACACACATTTAAAATAATAAATAAATAAATGCAGTGGATGCACACGGTTAGGGACAATATTTAGCCCCGCCAGAGGACTCGTATTTTCTAAATCTTAACCCACCTCCGCATACTCCCTTACACGAAAGGATACCCCGAGTGATTCGGCGAGTTTTCTGACTGCTTCGATGTCTATCCCCGGAACGGTTACTGCGGTGGCGACTACCTCTGGTATGTATTGCGGCGCCTCACGGAGGAAATCGCAGATCGCTGTGAATCCTGCCTCGTCAAAAGGGGTGTTGCAGAGGTTGGCGTAGGTGGCGGCATCAGCAGTATTAAGGCTTACTGAAATAGAGTCAACAAGCCCGGCAAGCTCCGGCAGGATATTTCTCTCATGGACCAGGTTCGCCTGGCCGTCGGTGTTTATACGTATCCTGACCCCTTTCTTTTTCAGCTCCGAAGCCACCTTCTTTACCAGGTCGAGACGGATCAGCGACTCGCCGTAACCGCAGAATACGACCTCTGTGTAAGGGGAGGGGTCACCGATGGCTGACAGGACTTCGCTGCTGGTCGGCTCTCTGTCGAGTTTCAGAAGATGTCCTTTGACGATGAAATCGTCGAACTTGGGACAGAAGGTGCAACGGTTGGAGCAGCGGTTGGTTATGTTGAGATAAAGGGAGTTGCGAATGGTGTAGGCGATCTTCGCCTGCTGGATCGGCTCGCCTATCCGGAAGAGATTGCGTGTGTTAAGGGTGGTGATCCGCCCCACATCCTCCAGGGAGAGCCCCTTCAGTTCCGCTATCTTTTCGGCTGTGAGACGGACGTAGGCAGGCTCGTTCCTCTTGCCGCGGTGGGGGACCGGCGGCAGGTAGGGGGAGTCGGTCTCTATCAAAAGGTGCTCGATCCTGACTCCTCGCACCACCTCGCGCAACGATTCGTTAGAGGCGTAGGTTACCGTGCCGGGGATGGAGATGTAGAACCCCATATCCAGGCACTCCCTTGCCATGGCAAGGTCACCGGAGAAGCAGTGGAGCACTCCGCCTGTCTCGGATGCACCCTCTTCGCGGAGGATAGTCATGACACGCTCATGGGCATCGCGGTCATGGACTATGATTGGGAGTTCCAACTCACGTGCGAGACGGATGAAGCGGCGGAAGACCTCTTCCTGATCCTGGCGTGGCGAGCGGTCGCGGTAAAAGTCGAGGCCGATTTCGCCGATGGCCACTACCTTCGGATTGGCTGCCGCCAGCTCGCGGATCACCTCGTAACAGCGCTCGGTGACTCGCCCGGCATCGTGGGGGTGAATGCCGACTGCAGCGTAGAGATTGGGATAACGGGATGCCAGTTCGCAGGCGGCGCGGCTCGACTCGAGGTCGGCACCAACGACGAGTATCTCCGCTATTCCGGCGTCAACGGCGCGCCGGAGCATCTCTTCAAAGTCTGCTGTGAACTCCCGACCGTAGATGTGGGCATGGCTGTCTATGAATAGTGCATGATCCATTTTTAATCCGATTAAAAGGGAGAAGTGACAAGGATTAGGTTGATAGTAGAATCCGGAGGTTCTCGGGCAAGATCGGCTTGTTGATCGCCCCCTTGAAACCGAAGGCAGAGGGGTCATCCATTACCGGGTCGAATGGGTTGCCGCAGGAGACGTAGGCCGTAACTTCAGGGTCTATCACCTTCAGCTGTTGTACCGCCTCCAGTCCACCCATGGCACCGGGGACGTTGAGGTCGAGAATGACGGCATGATAAGGTCGGCCTTCATCCATGGCATGCTGGTAAAGCCTTATGGCTTCTGACCCCGTTTCGGCGAATTCTGCCAAAAAACCGAGCCGCTTGAGCATTATACCTGCGATGAAACGGACATCCTCGTCGTCGTCCATTACCAGTATGGTCTGCTCTTTAGTGGGGTCGTTCATTCTTGTTTGTCCCTGTTGGCCGACGTGTCAAGGTATGGCAGTATGGAATTGACTCTGCTAAATGTTCGTGGCATAATTTGCCGCAATTTTAGCCAAACTAAAAAGGGAGTGGCAGTTAGTTGCTCCCTTCACTTATATCCGATAGGTTGCCATGCTTCAAGCGGAATTCGTTCATCTTCATCTGCATACCCAGTATTCATTACTTGACGGGGCCATTCGACTTGGTGACCTGCTCGGCAAGGTGAAGGGTTTCGGCATGCCTGCGGTTGCCATAACCGACCACGGCAGTATGTTTGGGGCCATCGAGTTTTACCAGAAATGTACCGACAAGGGGATCAAGCCGCTCATCGGCGCCGAGGTTTACGTGGCACCCGGTTCCCGCTTCATAAAGGAGCATGGGAGTGGCTCCGGTGAGCATTCCAGTTACCACCTGATACTGCTCTGCGAAAACCTCAAGGGATACAAAAACCTGTCCCGCCTCGTATCTGCAGGATACAAGGAGGGATTCTACTACAAGCCCCGGATCGACAAGGATCTGTTGACCGAATACGGTGAAGGGCTGATTGCTCTCTCAGCCTGCCTGAAAGGGGAGGTGGCCTCCCTCTGCACCCGAGGCCGTATCGAGGATGCCGTGACAACAGCCCGCTGGTACAGCGAGTTATTCCCTGAACGCTACTATATCGAGCTCCAGGAGAACACCCTGCCTGAACAGGACACGGCCAACAGTAGGCTGATGGAGGTTGCACGGGAGCTCTCACTGCCGCTGGTAGCCACCAATGATTGCCACTACCTCAACCGGGAGGATGCCCGCGCCCATGAGGTGCTCCTTTGCATCCAAACCGGCAAGACCATGAACGACGAACACCGGATGCGTTTTTCGGCAGATGAATTCTATGTCAAGTCGCCGGAAGAGATGATAAAAGCCTTCCATTATGCGCCTGAAGCGGTCTCAAACACCGTCCGTATCGCAGAGCGCTGCCATCTGGAGCTGGATTTCAATACCTACCACTTCCCTAAATTCGAGCTGCCCGAGGGGAAGAGCCTTGACGAGGAGCTTGAGGATGAGGCTGAAAAGGGTCTTGAGTCGCGCCTGGCAACCATCCGTAACAAAAATAGTGATTTCGGAGAAGCAGATACGCTGGTCTACCATGAGCGGCTGAGGATCGAGATCGACTGCATAAAACAGATGGGTTTCCCCGGCTACTTCCTTATCGTGGCGGACTTCATAAACTGGGCCAAGAATCAGGGGATACCGGTCGGCCCGGGCAGGGGCTCGGCAGCCGGCTCGCTGGTCGCCTTTGCCATGCGCATCACGGATATCGATCCGCTTCCGTACAATCTCCTCTTTGAACGCTTTCTCAACCCGGAGCGGGTCTCCATGCCTGATATCGACGTGGACTTCTGTACGGACAGGCGCGAGGAGGTTATCAACTACGTCACCGAGAAGTATGGCAGAGACAAGGTCTGCCAGATCATCACCTTCGGAACCATGGCGGCCCGGGGCGTTATCCGCGACGTGGGACGGGCAATGGATCTGCCGTACGGCGACGTGGACAGGATCGCCAAGCTGGTTCCGGAGGTCCTCAATATATCCCTTGAGGAGGCGCTCAAGCAGGAGCCGAAGATTAACGAGCTTGCCGCCGCTGATCCCAGGGTCAGGGAGCTGCTCGACGTCGCCCTCCGCCTGGAAGGGCTTGCACGCCACGCCTCGACCCATGCTGCCGGCGTGGTGGTTGCTCCGGATGTGCTGGAAGAGTTCTGCCCGGTCTACAAGGACCAGAAGACAGGTGTGATCAACACCCAGTACTCGATGAAGTACGTGGAAAAGATAGGCCTGGTGAAGTTCGACTTCCTGGGGCTCAAGAACCTTACGGTTATAGACAACGCAGTCAAACTTATCCGCCAGGGGAAAGACCCGCAGTTCGACATCTCGCTTCTGCGTGACGACGACCGGGAGAGCTACGAACTTATCTCCGCAGGGAATACCACCGGTATCTTCCAGCTCGAATCGAGCGGCATGAAAGATATGCTGGTCAAGCTGAAACCCTCCTGCTTCGAGGATGTCATAGCCGCCTGTGCCCTCTATCGTCCAGGACCTCTCGGCTCCGGCATGGTGGACGATTTTATCGAGCGGAAGCATGGCCGAAAAAAGGTGACGTTTGATCTGCCGCAACTTGAGCCGATCCTGAAGGACACCTATGGCGTCATCGTCTATCAGGAACAGGTCATGCAGATCTCCCGGACTCTGGCCGGCTACTCTCTCGGCCAGGCAGACCTGCTCCGCCGGGCAATGGGTAAAAAGGACCCGGCGGTCATGGCCAAGGAGAAGGTGCCGTTCCTCGATGGGGCAAAGAACCTGGGGATAGACACTAAAAAGGCAGAGGCCATCTTCGATCTGATGGCCAAGTTTGCCGAGTACGGGTTCAACAAGTCCCATTCCGCAGCTTATGCCCTGATTGCATACCAGACTGCCTTTCTCAAGGCCCATTACCCGGTGGAGTTCATGGCGGCGCTCCTCACCGAGGATCGTGAGAAGACGGAAAAGATTGTCAAGAATATTGGCGACTGCCGCGATATGGGCCTTGAGGTACTTCCGCCTGATATCAACTCATCGGAACTCTCCTTCCGGGTTTCAGGGAGCTCCATCCGCTTTGGCCTCGGTGCGATCAAGAACGTCGGCCAGGGAGCCATCGAATCAATCATTGAAGCGCGGAGCAGCGGATTGTTCAGAGATATCTTCGATTTCTGCGAGCGTGTCGATCTGCGAAAGGTAAACAAACGTGTCCTGGAGTCTCTGATCAAAAGCGGCGCCTTTGACTCGACCGGTGCCAATCGGGCCTCCCTGATGGCTGTTTTTGAGGATGCCGTGATCTTGGGGCAAAAGATCCAGGATGAGCGTGAGAGTTCGCAGGTCTCGCTATTCGGCACTGCTGAGATAGCGAAGAGTAACGGCAACGGTCGCGGCAATCTTCCGGACCTTCCGGAGTGGGACGACAAGCTCAAGCTCGGGTTTGAGAAAGAGGCCCTCGGTTTCTTCATTACCGGGCACCCACTGGACCGATATTCGCAGGACATGAAGCGCTTCATCACAGTTGACACCGCCGGCCTGAGCGAGGTTAAAGACGGAAAAGAGGTAAAGGTCTGCGGTATCGTGGTCGCTCTCAAGGAGATGATCACCAAGAAAGGCGACAGGATGGGGTTTGCCACCATTGAGGACTTGATCGGTTCTGTGGAGGTCGTGGTATTCCCGGAGACATATGCCAAGTCCGGTGAGTTCCTGAAGTCCGAGGAGCCGTTGGTGATCACCGGTATTGTCGATGTAGGTGAGAAAAATATCAAGATCAAGGCGTCTGACATCGTTCCGCTTACTGAACTGTCAGCGCGCGGCACAAAGCGGGTCCATTTCACTCTCAAGTCTCCCGGGTTGGACAGGGGTCAGCTTGAGACGCTCAGGGATATAGTGACCCGCCACAGTGGTAGCTGTGAGGCCATGCTTCACATCGAAATCCCGGCAAAGTGCCGCGCCACAATTCCCCTTGCCGAGCGCTTCAAGGTGGCTGCCTGCGACGAACTGGTGCTTGATGTTGATAAACTGGTGGGGTATCGGGCGACAAGGTTTGAGTAGAAGATGCTGAATGCCGGATATGAAAAGCCGTTACGTACAACGTTTCACGTCTTATAGACAGGGAGGAAGCAATGGGACTGCAAAATTTTTATATGGAGTTTGAGAAACCGCTTGTTGAGCTGGACAAGAAGATCGAAGAACTGAGGGAGATGTCTGGTGATTCCCTTGATCTGGCATCCGAGATCGGCAAGCTGGAGAAGAAATCAGAGAAGGTGCGCTCTGAAATTTTTGCAGGTCTTTCCCGCTGGCAGACTGCTCAGGTGGCTCGCCATCCCAACCGGCCATTCACCCTCGACTATCTTAATCTGATCTTCACCGATTTTGTCGAGCTTCACGGAGATCGTCTCTACGGAGATGACCACGCCATAGTAGGAGGTCTGGCAAGGTTGGACGGCGAACCGGTCATGGTGATAGGCCATCAGAAGGGTCGAGACACCAAAGAGAAGGTCTATCGCAACTTCGGCATGCCGAACCCTGAGGGGTACCGCAAGGCCCTGAGGCTGATGGAGATGGCACAGCGGTTCCGCTTGCCGATCGTGACCTTTGTCGATACACCTGGTGCCTTCCCGGGCATTGGTGCTGAGGAGCGGGGTCAGGCAGAGGCTATCGCTCGCAACCTCCGGGAGATGGCAGCTCTGACAGTACCGATAGTCGTGGTGGTGACAGGCGAGGGGGGCTCAGGTGGTGCTTTGGCAATAGCCGTTGGGAACCGTGTCCTTATGCTTGAGTATTCCATCTATGCAGTCATCTCCCCGGAGGGTTGCGCCGCCATTCTCTGGTCCGACGGCACAAAGGGGGCGCAGGCAGCAGAGGCTCTCAAAATCACGGCCAGGGATATCAAGGATCTTGGGGTCATCGATGAGATTGTTCCGGAGCCGATGGGTGGAGCCCACCGCGATCATGAGGCCATGGCAAAGACCCTGCACGAGGCTATTTCACGCCATATCAATGAACTAAAGGCTCTGTCTGCAGAGGAGTTGGTAGAGGACCGTTATCAGAAGTTCCGCAAAATGTCGCGGTTTATTGAATAACGCTTTTAACGTAACTTCAGTACTGTCCGGTCAGGTTTTTGTTTGTGTCCCAGAGGACCCCAGCGTTGTCCGGTTAGCTTTTTGCTTACCTCCCGTAGCGACAGATTGATGGTAGACGGGGAATTCATTCCCCGAAAATGGTAGGCAGATTTCACATCGTCACGTACGTGACGAATGAATATTTGATGTTTTCATCCGTGGGATAAATCCCACGGCTACCGTCAAACGCCCCTACAGGGCTTTA
>JAYSLX010000250.1:0-6322 GCA_043725245.1 Geobacteraceae bacterium
CCTTGGGCAGGTACTTTTTCGCCCAAGGGATGCAGCGGCGTCCTCACCTTCGGCATCAAGGGGGGAGCGGCTGCAGGCAAGACCTTCATGGAAAGCTGCCAGTTGATCGCCCTGGTTGTTCATGTAGGCGATGCCCGGAGCTGCGTTCTCCACCCTGCCAGCACCACACACCGGCAGTTGACCGAAGAACAGCAGACCACCTCCGGCGTCTCTCCCGACCTGATCCGGCTTTCCGTCGGCATTGAGCATGTTGACGACATTATCGAGGACATTGATCAGGCGCTCAGAAAGAGCCAGGAGTAAAAGCATATACCCTGCAAGCGCATTAACACCGAAGGGCGCGGAGAACCTGTTCCCGCGCCTATTATTAATCAGAAGAGGCTCGAAAAAAAGGATACATCCCCTCCCAATGCAACCTGCTGATCAAGCTTCATCCCAACACCGCAGTGCCGAATCACTGCTCAAAGCCCTGAAAGAGCTTTCCCCCGGAAGAATCTACACCCTTGCACCACGGGGTGAAGTCCTTGACGGAATGACGCTCATCCGTCGCAACCCTGTGCGTGACATAAGATGGAGCCGTGACCGGTCTACAGTGAATCTTGAAGTCGCAGATAACCGGATATCAGAAGTCTCCATCTCGACAGCTAACAACGAGTTGACCTGCGTCTGCGACTGCGGAATGAGATCGGGCTGCTGCCATCTCGTGGTCGCCCTGGCCACCCTGAAAAAGCTGCTTTCCACTGAATCTTTCAGGGACATTCCATTCGACGAAAAGTACCTTTCCGAGCTTTCCAAGCTTCTCTTCGGAAGCTCCGACACCGGCGATAAAGAAAGGCATAAATCCTCTTTCAGACTGCTTGTCGAACGAAGAGGTTCCGGCATATCGATCCGCCCGTGGAACGGCAACCACCCCGCAACCAGACAGGACTCAGGCCTTAAGAAACGAGAGATACGTTTTCTGGAAATGACACATATACCTTCTTTCAGGGAGCGAATTGTGCAGCTTTACAAAGAGGCTCTCGGAGAAGATGCCGGGATATTCCTCAAAAGTGGCGATGAAGAGTTTCCGCTTCATTATTCACATGACTCTGTAAGGGGTACAAAGACCCTGCTCGATCTCTCTGACGGAGTCGTGACCGCGCACAAGGCGTTCGAAGACGCAAGACCTCTAACCGACGATTCATTTGCAACAAACATCTATCATTTCGACATCCCTGCCATGAAGATAGAGCCGATTGCAAGCTGTTCAGGCTGGAGCTTCTGGGATGAGGTCAGTCGGGCTTCGGCAATGCAGCTTGAAGGGGTGGCACGTGACAACCAGCGTATATCGATGGGGGCTCGGGAGTTCAGACAACTCGGTCTGTCGTTTCCGACAGACCTTGCTGACGGCTCGCTGATCCTGACGATAAACGGCGCTCCTGCGGCTTTCGAAGAGCGGCCACTCTCCGGTGAAGTACATCTCTCGACATCAGATTATAACGATTCGTTCTCCCTTTCCTGCTGCATGGTAGCAGATGGAACCGTGTACTCGCTCTCCGCGTGGCCTTTCGGGATGCTTACCGAAGACGAGAAGTGGCGCTTCAGCGCACCTCTCAGGGCAAAGAAACGGTTTTCAGTGCTTGCTACCACCTGTTTCAACCTCCTGTCCTGCGAAACCGCCAAAGAAGAGAATGCTGCCCTGAGAGCGGCTTTCAGCGGCGACAATTTCCTGAAAAGAAAGGTAGTGACTGAAGCAAAGAGGTTTGCAAAGGCATTTGCCAACGGATGCCACGGTAGCAACCAGATGCTGCTGACTGACGGTAGCGGGTGGCTGAGGTATGAGATGGATCGGAGAGATCAGGCCCGCCTCATCGAAATACCGTTCAGGATGTTCGGACCTTCTGCCTTTACAGATTCGACTCTGCCAGGCGAAATGATTGTCTCAAGATCAGCGCTGATACCCCGCCTGCAGGAACTTAAGTCAAAAGTTGAAGCCGCCGGTTTCAGGATGCTGTTCAACGGAAAAACTGTCAGGAGCGTAAAATGGGATATAACCCTTGACGCCACCAGCTCATCCATCGACTGGTTCGAGCTTAAGCCAGAGGTGAGATGCGAAGGGGTTGAGATAACAGGCAAAGAGATGGAAGAGGCGCTGAACGGCGGAGGGATTTATCTGAAGGGTGACGAATTCGTTATGCTCGACAGCGAGACAAGCGGAATTCTCGCAATCTTCCCTAAAATGGAAAAGTCGCGTAATAAGAGCGCCCCGGTAAAAATTCCCCGCTTGCAGATACTCGACTGGCTTCATCTACGTAAAAGCGGCGTCAATGTCAAACTTTCACCCGAAGACGAAAAGATATTCGCAAGTCTCGCATCATTTGAGGAGTTACCGACAAAGCCGCTTCCGGAGAGGATCGATGCAACACTCCGACATTACCAGATCGACGGATACAACTGGCTCGCATTCCTTTATGAACACAGGTTCGGAGCCTGCCTTGCCGACGATATGGGGCTGGGAAAAACCCTGCAGGCGATTACGCTCCTTGCCGGGCTGCATGAAGGGAAGATTGCCTCTCATGCAAGTGAGCGGATGCCTCACCTCATCGTAGTCCCACCCAGCCTGCTGTTCAACTGGGAGAGCGAGATTTCACGCTTCTATCCGGAGCTTAAAGTCACTACATACCGCGGAACTGACAGGATAAACGATTTTACCGATTCTGACGTGGTCCTTACCAGCTATGGAATTATCCAGCGGGACGCGCAAAAACTGGCTGAGCAGAGATTCAACGTCATTATATTCGACGAAGCGCAGGCGGTGAAAAACATCCAGACCGAAACCACCGGAGCCTGCAGGAGCCTGAAAGGATTATTCTCCCTGACTCTCACCGGCACACCGGTTGAAAACCATCTCGGCGAATACTATTCCGTCATGGACATCTCCGTACCGGGGCTACTGGGAGAATACGCTACATTCCGCCGCAGCATGAACAACTCAAACGGCCCATTTCTGGAGATGCTGATAAGAAGAACCCGCCCCTTCATCCTGCGACGAACAAAAAAAATGATTGCCGACGAACTCCCTCCGAAGATTGAAACCGACATCTACCTGGAACTTACCGACAGGCAGAAGTCGTTGTACACAAAGACCGTCGAAGAGGTCAGGGCCACGGTTGATGAAGCGTATCGTAACAGTGCCGCCGGACAGGCAAGGATAATCGCCCTTACCGCGATACTGAGGCTACGGCAGCTCTGCCTTTCTCCGGAGATCCTGCTACCAAAGAGTAAAGAGCCGTCCCCGAAGGTGGAGTTCCTGCTGGAGCAGCTTGAAGAGCTGTTCGACGAAGGACACAGCGTCCTTGTTTTCTCCCAGTTCACAAGGTTTCTGGATATCGTCGAAAAGCGGTTGTCTGAGAAAAAGCTCAGCTACCTGCGGCTGGACGGCAGCACAGAGGTCGGGGAGCGGAAAAAGCTCGTCAACCGGTTCCAGAAATCAGAAGAGCCGTCTGCATTCCTTTTGAGCCTGAAAGCCGGCGGAAAAGGGTTGAACCTCACCCGCGCCACCTACGTCTTTCACCTCGACCCATGGTGGAACCCTGCTGTTGAAGACCAGGCGTCCGACCGCGCACACCGGATAGGCCAGACTACCCAGGTAACCATAACCCGGCTTGTCATGCGGCACACCATAGAAGAGAAGATGATGGAGTTGAAAAAACGCAAGCTCGCGCTCTACAAGGCACTGCTGGAGGACGCAACCACTGTTGGCGTCTCAGGAATCAGCCGGGATGATTTCGACTTTCTGCTGGGGTAGGATGGGATGTAATGGATGCGTTCAGAGCTTTGCTTTAAAACTTTGATATTCAGAGAAATGCCGTGACTCAATCTGGTTGCGGTTAGGACAGGCAGCAGGGATTACGGCTTAAAAACCTTCAATTCGAGCTCCTTGATTGGTTTGAAGTGTTTAGCGTTGCCGGTTGACAAAGGCATGCCGTTTTCCGTGCCCGTTGCGGCAATGATGGCATCGCCTGCTCGCATGCCGGACGACAGACCGTACTCTTCGACATAGACAAGCGCCCTATGCCCAATGTTCTCGGTCAACGGCAGAACGGTAAAACGGAAATCAGAGATGAAGCGCTTCACCAGACGCTGTTGCTGCTTGTCCTTGGCGCACTGAAGAAGTTCCATGTACGTTTGCACGGACAGGAAACGATCCTTGGCGCTGTCCATCAATGCAGCGGCCTTGGCATTGCCTCGCTGCACCCAGATAAAGATATCCGTATCAAAAATCATGACGACTTCCCCTCAAGTGTGCCATGACATCTTCAACCGTTTCGGTATCCCTTGCTGACATGCCGAAAAAATCATGTTTGCAGACCTTGCCGGTCGGACTTGTCTCATCAATCGGAATGATAGTGCCCCTTGGTTTGCCGTGATAGAGGATTGTGACGTGTTCCCTCTTGTCAAGTGCAGCCAGGATGTCACTGGTTTTATACCGCAGATCAATAATTGAGGCGTTCATATCTGTCTCCATAATGTCTATTTGTGTATAGACATATTTAAACAAAATCCAGTAAGTGTCAATGCTGAAATGTAGCTTGGGTTGGGGGCACACCGGCGGGGCGTAGCGGAGACCGTGTACCGCCAACTTGTTGGGCTTTGGCTTCGTTTCAGTTTATCGCTTTCTGCCCACACTCTCGGCAATACTTCCCATATACATGCATCTGGTTATGACAATTACTGCAGGGTTTATACTGAACAAAACGACAGAAAGGACAAGCTGATGATCCGGTTGGTAAATGTTTCCCACATTGTTGACAGTCTCCATTGGAAATTCTGAGCTCTATTATTCGACCAATTCTTTCACTGGAGAATAGTTTCTTCTGAACGATGTATATCAGAAAAAGTGCTGCACCTACTGCGAGTGCAATAATGAGGTAGTGCCAAATTGCTATGAGTTTGAGGGATTCGAGGAGATCAATGAGTTGCTTTAGCAGTTTTTTGGGAATGATGCCGTAGACAGCTTCGATGATTTTACAGATAATCGGGATGAATGATACTCCAAGAAGATGTGAAGATACGAGAGTTTGTATCCCCCGGCTTCTCCTTATACTTGTACTGTTCCAGACGTAAAAAACAATAAAAAGCGGAATCAGGAATATCAACTGCATTCCAAGTTTCTTTACTGGGTACCAGAAGTTTATCGTTCGTAGATCTGACAGTAATTTTTGCCTGTCCTGCTCCTGAAGACTTTGCAGTTTTTCCCACAGAAGCTTTATTTTAGTATCACTGTCAATCGATTGTTCTAAAGTTGATATCTTGTTTTTCAACGTATCAAGTGCCGCAGTTTTCTTCAGAAAATCTTCTTTTGTCGCAGTTACCTTTGTTTGACTTTCCTGCTTCTTCGCAATGGTTTCGAGCAGAGAAGTGTCATAAGCGCTCTTCAGATTATCAATTTCCCTCTGTAGTTCCCGTGCTTCACGTTCAGATTTATTCCGCTCTTCAAAGATGCTGATAAGCGCCTTATCGCTTTTGATTTGGTCAACAAGATCAATGTAGGGCACACAGACAGGATGCCGTTCATTTTTCTTTTCTTCTTCCCGGTAATAACTTGTGCTTGAAGAAATGATGATTTGCGAAATATTTTCAATCCGGTTGGTAGGATTCCATTGGCGATTGACGACAATCTCCCGGCAAGTATTAGGAATGTAGACGTCGGGAGAAGAAAGCTGCTTGGTGTGTGCTTCGAGTCCATTAAAAATGGAAAAAAGGATGAAGATGTCCAGGAAGATGATGATTACAAGTGCCGCTTTACCTAATGGCTGATCATCCAAGCTTGTGAGGTGGGTTCTGATCTTGCCAAATTTATCCTTGAATTTTGTCCATGCGCTCATAGTGCCCTCAGCTTGTCAGTTTATTTGATTGTGCCCAACGGGGCTGAGGGTGTGCAGGCCTCACCGCACCACCCGATTGTTGAACCTTTCCGTGGATTACTACTCCCCATCGTTTCTCTTCCACTTAGGCACTGAGCCAAAGCGGCCTGCCACAAGGTCTCCCAAAAGTGCCCCGTAGCTGGTTAGGATTCTGATGCAATGGTCATATCTTCGAAGTAGCGTACCGTCAGGTTGGTCTTTATCGGTTTCCAAATCAGCAAGCATCACCGAAAAATCTTCTTTGCCTGGAACTTCGACGAGATACTTTCTTAATTCGGCTCTGACATCATCATTAATTGCAACACCAGCTTTTTTACATACTAGGAGTCTGTCGGGCTTTACATCATCAAGTCCGGCATATCCGTTGTTTTGGTTGTTAGTGTAACGCATTAATATTGTTGATGTAGCTGCTGTTT
>JAYSLX010000251.1:0-2636 GCA_043725245.1 Geobacteraceae bacterium
GACCATGCTGCCGTCTGCCAGGGCATCAAAGGGGAGTCCCTGACCTGATCGGGAAAGCGGACGGACTGCATGGTGGCCCAGGACCGCCCGGAGGTCTCCGGCCATATCAACAGCTCCCACAATTGCCCGGTCGATCTCACCTTTTTGCAGTAGGCGGATTCCGGTTTCAAGTGCTCGGATTCCCGAATTTTCCTCGCTGGAGAGGGTGAAGCTCGGCCCGCCTACCCGAAACTCGCGAGCAATCCGGCTTGCAACGATACTACCGAGTGCACCCATGGTGCGGTTGGCGGTCAAAGGTGGACCTGAAGCATCGCGGAGAGCGGAGGTCCATTCGGAAAGTTCCTCAGGCGTGAGGTTTTCGCTCAGCTCTTTTCCCCATTGGGCTGTCTGTTCGGCCAGCGACCAGCGGAAACTGAAATTGGTGCTGTTCAGGTCAAGGGCTATGCCGATAAAAACACCTGACTGCTTGTTTCCATCCCGGTGGAGCCCTGCATCGGCCATTGCGCCTGCAGCGGTCTGTAGCATCAGCAGCTGCTGCGGTAGCATCTCCTCCATCTCCTTGGGAGGGATCCTGAACTGATCCGGGCTGACCGCAACCTCATCCAGGTAAAAACCGGCAAAGGGGGTTGAATCAAGCCCCTCCTTCCTGAACCAGTCGCTTTCTCCTGCTCCCCACCATCTGTGGGGTTTTGCCGGCGCTGCGGATGTATCTCCACCCAGCACACGCTCCTGAAAGGAGCGGAGAGAGCCCCATGGGCCGAAACGGGCGTCCATGCCTACCACGGCTATCAGGGGGCGTTCATCCGGGGTGTTGGTTTTTGCGGTTATAGGTCTGGAGCCTACCTTTTTGTGGGGAGCAACAGGGGAATTCTCTGTGGAGTCAGGCAACCATTCCTCGACCAGCAGGTGGGCGTTTATACCGCCAAAGCCGAAGGCGCTGACCGCTGCCCGCCGTGGAATGCCTTCTGCTCTTCTCTGCCACGGAGTTTCTGTTGTGAGGATACGGAAGGGGCTCTGCTCCAGGTTCATCGCCGGCTGGGGAATTGTGAAGTTAGCGGTCGGCGGCAGGGTCTCGCCCCTCATAGCCAGCAGGACCTTGGTCAGGGCAGCAGCGCCGGCAGCAGTGAGGGTGTGGCCTATGTTCGATTTTACCGAACCGATGACGCAGGGGTCGGCCAGCGGTTGGCTCTCTCCCCATAGTTCACGGAGACTCGCGACCTCGGTGGCATCCCCCACCGGGGTTCCGGTGGCGTGGCACTCGATCAAGTCGACATCCTGCGGGTTCCAGCCCGAGGCGGTATAAGCGGCGCGCATTGCGCGAAGCTGTCCCTCGGACATAGGTGCCAAGAGGCTTCCGCCGACGTCATTGGCAAGACCTATCCCGCGTATGATGCCGTAGATCCTGTCTCCGTGAGAAACGGCATCCTCGGTTCTCTTGAGCAGGAAGAGCCCTGCCCCCTCGCCGACCACGAGACCATCGCCCGAGGCATCAAAGGGGGAACAGATACCACGTTTCGAGAGTGCCCGGAGCTGTGAGAATCCCATCTGGGTGTAGAGCGGGTCAGGACGGGATACTCCGCCGGTCAGCATGGCGTCGGCCCGGCCGGCAAGGAGTTCGTCAACAGCCAGTTTGATGGCGTAGAGGGACGAGGCACAGGCAGCGTCGAGGGTGGAGCTGCCGCCGCCGAGGCCAAGGGCATGTGCGAGGATGCCGGCTGGGAGGCCGGCAACGTATCGGTTAAGGGGGTCAGTTGTTGTACGGTCAGAGGAGCTGCCGAGAAGCTTTTCCTCAAAGGTCCGCCCAAGCCACTGGCGGGCCAGAAGGGCCGACTTCTCGCTCGGCAGGGCCAGGTTGCCGATTATCACGCCGATGCGGGAGCGGTCAAGCGGCTCTGTCACCCCGTTGTCAAAGGCTCGTTTCCCGGCATGGAGCAGCAGATGAAAGAGTGGGTCAAGATCGGCGAGGAGACCAGTGTCAATGGCGAGACCGGAGAGGAGCGAGAGGGGTGGAATTTCTTCGATAAAGCAACCGCGACGTGAGTAGACATGATCGCTCTTGCCGACCTCCGGATCATAGGCTTCATCGGCCGGAAGAAACCATCTCCCGGCCGGGACTTCCCTTGCGGCGCTCCGGCCTTGGCGGATATTTTCCCAGAATAAATCGATGTCCGGCGCGTCGGGAAAGATTCCGCCAATCCCGACTACTGCCACTGACGGAGAAAGCCCCATGCTTATGCTGCCCCGAGCTGTTGCAGCTGGTTGCGCTGAAATGCGCGCCCAAGAGAGGGGTCGATAATGCATTCATAATCTTCGAGCCGTGCAACCAGTTTTCCGTTCTGCTTGTCCAGGAACTCCATATCTGCGGTTGCGCCGTGCTGCCTTTCGGCAGTGACGCGGATAACCACCTGAACCCCTTCGCGTGGGAATGTATCGGTAAACTGGCGATAACGACCTGCAAAGCAGGGGAGTGAGCCTGAGCTGAACCGGTCGAAGCTCCAGAGGATCATCAGTTGGAATGCGCTGTCGACCACCAGGGGATCTGTCAGCCAGCTGCTCCGGAGAGGTTGCCTGATCCAGCTGGAAGGGGAGGGTGCCCCTTTTACGATTGCAGCGATCCCTTTTGGCGAGCAGCCGTC
>JAYSLX010000252.1:0-2311 GCA_043725245.1 Geobacteraceae bacterium
AAACGACATCAAAGTAAATGTCGCAGTTCATACCGATATATTCGCGCAGCGACATGCCATGCATCCGGTAGACAACCGCCCGCCTGCTCAGATCGTGGCTCCCCCTCGTAATCTCAAGCGCCGAACTGCCCGACGCCAGAATCTTCAGTTTGGGAAAGGTATCACTGATGCTTTTCAGTTCCATGGACCATTCCGGATATTTGTGAATCTCGTCGAAGCAGATCAGCTCTCCGCCCAGTTTGTGAAATTCATCCGCAATCTCGTACAGCGACAAGCGCCCCACCAGAAAGTGATCCGCCTGAACATAGAGCGCTTTTTGACCTGAACGGTCATTTTTATACTGTTCCAGCAGATGCTGGATCATAACGGTGGTCTTGCCGACACCGCGCGGACCGATAATTATTGAGAATTGATTGGTAAGCGGATGTTCACGCAGGAAATAGCGTTTAAATTCACGATTGCGAAGACGCAGGAATGTCTGGTTCAGAGGGATAAGGTCTGCAAGCATCACGGGACTCCTTATAGGAACTGGATACCATAATAAATGCAATTTATTGGTATTGCAATACTATTCATCAACTCGATTTATTCCATAAGGTTCTCCTAAATCTCAGTCGAATGGTGTGGGGTGATGGGCAATCCACATTCCTCGCCACCACCCGATTACCATCTTTTTGAACTGTTCGGAAATTCCGAATAGTTGACCCTTTTGCTATTTCTTCCTGGGACAAAAATGAAATTTTTCTACACATGAAACTGTACAACATAGTCCAGAAGCGGCAGCTTTCTCAGGTAAAAACCCTCGGAGTACCGATCAGCGGAATCACGCTCAATCTCCACCAGCCCCATGAATCCGGCAAACCTCTCCAGTGAGCGCCACGAGTAACAGTTACGCAGACTCTTTTCCGGCGAGTAGTACTCACCCATCGGCGGCACTTCCTGTAGCACCTTCGGGAATGCTTGCAGAAAATTATCCTCATAGAATCGGCTTGAGCGCCACTCGGCACCATGTTTGCTCAACAGATAGAGCGTAAACAGGAAGGAGTGCTGGACCATGGGAATTTCCTGCCACCGGTCGGCGTAGCCCCAGTTGTATTCCCTGGCAAACGCCCGAAACAGGCGCGGATAGATGCCTGCCATGCCCTGTTCCGCCAGCAGCTTGCGGCATTCCTTGCCGATAATGAATTTCCCCTTGTACTTTCTGATCAGTCCAGCCAGCCCGGCCACCAGTCTGGCGACATTCAGTTCGGCAAATTCATCTTCCGAACGAAGCTCCCCATGGCGCGACCAGCGTGCGTACTCCTCTTCCCCCCAATATGCCCTGGCCGCTTCCCGGCAGAAGTTCCGGGGCAGGTTGCCGGTAGCGGTTGCTTTCAGGCCGTCATCACCGATGGCATCAATCAGCAGGTTAAAGAGTTTGAGAATGGAGGCTTCAGGATTGATATCAAGACAGGACGGAAAGATGACCAGTTCGGGAGTCTCGAATGGGAAGTGGAGAAAGCGGTGCATCTGCTCCGACGACAGACCATTAAAGTCATCGATAACAGCCTGATTTTGCCGTTGCATATGCTGGCTGATGAAGACGTTTGCCTCTTCCAGAGAGCCGAAGTTCTGCCCCTTGAGCAATTCCCGCAAGCCATCCAGCGGTGAGCCGGTTCCGGTCGGTTGTCCGCCAGAGTCCTGTTTATCGGCGCAGCACTTCTTGTATTTGAGACCGCTGCCGCAGGGACAGGGATCGTTTCTGCCGGTTTTCATGGTTGGTTCCTTTCACGGTCACGTTCAATCCCGTTTTCAGGAGTTTTGAATATTGTTGCATAATAGGCCGAATAGATCGGCAAACGGTTCGGCAGTTGACCCGTCAGCCCAGTTTTTTCGGGCAGGCGGTGCCTAACTGTCTGGTTATACATTTCCTTTTTCATCTGCCAGAGGGACTACACTGGGGTCGGTACTTCTAATTACAGAGACATGTAATACTTTAAAATTCGTTGGGCTGTTAATGCCACCTTCAAGGCGTTGGTTTTCTGCATCTGCAAACACCAAAAAGCCGAGGCTGTTAAGCTCTTTAATTTTGTTATCAATTGATTTTGAAGCACGTATTTTTTCTATGGGTTGCAAGTCGCCGCAGATGTCAATCCAGTCTTGTAGATTCTGTAAAAAGCCTCCAACTAACTCTACTTCCTCTTCTGACAAGTCGTCACTGTAATGCTGGTAAGCACTGAAGTGGCGCCGATTATTGAGACAGGTGTATAAGCAATGAACCGACCTATTTTGAGAGGAGAGGTTCAATGCCACAACATCGTACACGTCACAG
>JAYSLX010000253.1:0-12623 GCA_043725245.1 Geobacteraceae bacterium
TACCTGACCAAACCGTTCGGCACGTCCGAGCTTTTGGCTCGTATCCGTGCTGCAATCCGCCGTACGGTACAGCAGGCACCAGAGCCGGTTTTTACCAGTGGCGGGCTACAGGTGGATCTTAATTTGCGGCGGGTGACCGTCGGCGGCAGCGAGGTACAGCTCACTCCCACCGAGTATGATATTCTTCGTCTCTTCGTAACCCATGCCGGCAAGGTTCTCACCCACGGTCAGATCCTGAAGCAGGTCTGGGGGATCGCTTATCTTGAACAGCCTCATGTGCTGCGGGTCAACATCAGCAACCTGCGCCGAAAGATCGAGGTTGACCCCACCCGTCCCCGGCATATCATCACCGAGCTTGGAGTTGGATATCGATTGCGGAATGATGTTTGATGCCTCTGCAAGAAGCTTGATTGCTCAATATCGAGGCAATACTCTCCTGTAGCTCCGAATGCCCCACGCCCTGCAATAGTTAATGCATGCGTTTACAGGTGGTTGCGTAATTGGCACACGCCGTGCTAAACGAATATTGATTCACTATTTGGCAAAGACGCCGAACATCCTCATGATGCCGGCGTCTTTTTTGTTACTGAAAGGACATCCCATGAAAGTTGCATTCACGAGTTCCAACGGCGAGATGATCGACCAGCACTTTGGTCAATGCACCAGCTTCCAGATCTGGGAGATTGGTCCTGACGAGGCGATGCACACCTCCACGGTCAACGACATTACAACTTCCGGTGATGAAGAGGACCGGATAGCGGCGCGTGCTGCCGCACTGGCCGACTGTGCAATCGTCTACACCATGCAGATTGGTGGGCCTGCAGCAGCCAAGCTGGTGGCCAGGATGATACACCCGATGAAGACCACTACCGAGGTTCCTGTGGCTGAGATCGTCGGCAAGCTGCAGGAGGTACTCAGGGGGAACCCGCCACCGTGGCTCAGAAAAATCCAGAACAAGGGAAAGACACCATCTTTTCTCGACGACTAACTCAAACATCTGACATCTAAAAAGGAGGAAGAGAAAATGGCTTATATCACCGGTCTCACACGAGACAAAAAGGAATGGACCCCGCAGTTTGTAATGGGAATTGACAAAGAGGTATGCATCGGTTGCGGCCGCTGCTACAAGGTCTGCGCCATGGACGTGCTCGCCTATGAAGAGGTGGATGAGGACGATTCGGCCAAGGCTTTCATGACTGTCGGTAATCCGGGTAACTGTGTCGGCTGCCAGGCCTGTGGGCGAACGTGCCCCAAAAAGTGCTTCAGTTTCGAACCGGTAGTAATGTGAAAATCGGTGAAATGTGAAGGGTGAAGGAGGTATTTATGCTCATCGCCGTTGCATCAAAGGATGGCAAAGAGATCAATCAGCACTTTGGCCATGCCGAGCGTTTCCTGATCTACAACGTGGAAGGTACGGATGCCAAACTGGTTGACGAGAAGAAGGTGGAGCGTTACTGTTCCTATGACCCGGAGCATCCCTTGCGCGGACAGCTGCTGAGGGCTATTACCGAAGCGCTTCAGGGGTGTCGTGCAGTTGTCTGCGCGCAGATAGGGGAATGCCCTCAGCAGGAGATGGCACGCCTTGGGGTGGAGACGTTCGTGGTGAGCGGGCCGATCAAACCGGTGTTGACGGAACTGGCTAAAGTCCTGTAGGGGCGCAGTAAGCAGCGCCTTTACCATCCCAGTCACAATGAGGTGATGACCCGTGTCTACGTCTGCATTCAATCTCTGCAATCTTCCTCCCTGGGTCATCGCCTCGCGTCATTTCAATGAAAACCCCCATCAACTGGAGATTCAGGGGGTGCGACAGGCCAATAAGTTTTTTTTCCAGAAGCTCGCAACAATCGAATCAGCGGAGAAGCGGGCCACAGTCTTCAACGACTATATGTCGGTGAAGTACCAGCTTCACCATTGGCAGAGCCAGACCGACTCGGCGCAACGAAGCCTCAAAAACAGCTATCTCCGCTTTCTTCGCGGCTGGATGATGGATTCCAATTCCATCGAAGGTGCGGTTCTCAAGGGATGGGTGGAAAGCCGGGTCGGTATCCCGCCGACCTTCCATCGAATCCGGATACCCTCCATCCATGCCGAGGAGTATATGCTCTTTGCCACAGACCGTACCAGGGGGAGCGCCCGGACAAATGCCATCAATGCGCAGCTTGACCTCCTCTACGAATACTGCCAGTACGAACTCTCCCTGAAGTTTCCCGATTGCCGGACAATCCCTCTCTATCGTGGTACATATGACGCCTCAGAACACGAGGTACTGGAGCAGATTGCCAAACGCGAACAGATCGTCAGGCTCAACAACCTGGTCTCGTTCACCTCCGACGAGGAGCGGGCCTGGGAATTCGGCTCCACGGTATGGGACGTGAACGTTCCGCTGTCAAAGATCTTTTTCTTCAGTGACCTCCTCCCAAGCAGCATACTGAAAGGTGAAGGGGAGTACATGGTAATCGGCGGCGAGTACCTGGTGCGGCGGATCCCCTGCACAGTCTGATCAACACCACCCTTGACAAGTGGTGAGAATCTGCGACAGTTCCCGATGAAACAGCTTTCCCTGCTGCTTCCAGAATCGATAAGCGGGACACACAACATGCAGAAAGCCATCAAAAGACGATCTTCAAAGAGCGGCAAGCTTCCTGGCACGCTCATACACATCGGTGAGCAGAAGATTGCGACGGTCCGGATCAGGGTCATTGAATACGATGCTGACCACCTGGAAGAGCGCCAACTGAGTGACCTGGCCACCTACGTTCCTCCTGACAGCCCGACAGGGGTAACCTGGATCAATGTCGTTGGCCTCCACCAGGTGGAAGTTCTCGACCGCCTCGGCGCCTGCTATGGGATCCATCCGCTGGTGCTGGAAGATATTCTCAATACGGATCAGCGCCCCAAGGTAGAGGAGGGAGAAAAATTTCTCTGTTTTATCCTGAAGAACCTCGCCGCTACCACCGCGCCGGCCGGCCTGGCAATGGAGCAGGTGAGTATCGTACTTGGCCGTCAGTTTGTCCTCTCCTTTCTGGAAGAAGACGAGACGGTTTTTGCGCCGGTCATCGAGCACCTTAAAGCTGGAAAGGGGCGTATCCGCAAGACCGGCCCGGACTACCTGGCCTATGCCCTGCTGGATGCGGTGGTGGACAACTACTTCGTGGTGCTGGAGGGGCTGGGTGAGCGATTGGAGCGGCTGGAAGATCTGGTCATGGGGAAGCCGGCCAAGGAAGCCCTTGACGAACTGCATCGCCTGAAGCGGGATATGATCATGCTCCGCCGGGTTTTCTGGCCGTTACGGGAGGCAGTCGGCGTGCTTCAGCGCCATGAATCGGACCTGGTTGACCATGCCACGGGCATCTACCTGCGCGATCTTTATGACCACGTTGTCCAGGTCATCGATACGGTGGAAACCTTTCGCGACATGCTCTCGGGGATGCTGGACATCTACCTGTCCAGTATGAGCAACCGGCTGAACGAGGTGATGAAGATCCTCACCATCTACTCGACCATCTTCATTCCGCTGACCTTCATCGCCGGGATCTACGGGATGAACTTCAAGCTGATGCCGGAGCTGGAGTGGCGCTGGGGCTACCCGGCAGTGCTCGGCTTGATGGCTTCAGTGGCGGTCGGTATGCTGCTGTTTTTCAAGCGCAAGCGCTGGTTCTGATATTCCCGGTTAATGAGTTCTCCACGGTGCAAGAACCACCAGACCCTCTGCATGTCTGTTGATATCGGCCACCAGTCTGGTGTCAAGCTTTTTGAGCCAGCGGCCAGGGATGCTCTCAACTCCGTAGTAGGCGCCTGCCAGTCCACCGATAATTGCCCCGGTCGTGTCTGCGTCACCCCCCTGATTTACAGCCCCCACCACGCAATCCTCGAAGCTTCGACCTCTGAAAAAGAAATGGCAGACCGTCTGGAAGGTGTCCACCACGTATCCGGTAGCAAGCCCCTTGTAAGGATCGAAGCGGAAGGTTGGGAAGCGGCTGATGAGATCGTCCACTTCGCGGCGCAGACGTGACTTTGAGGCGCCTAGAATAGCCAGATGGAGAAGTCTGCCGTAACAGGTGCAGGCGGCATCCGAAACAGCGTTGTTGTGAGTCAGGTGCGCCTGCTCAACGGTACAGTGTTGTAAAAAGTCATCACTGCCGAGTGTAAAGAGAGCCACCGGAACCATCCGCATCAGCGCTCCGTTGCCGGCGTCCCACTCGTTGTAAGAGGTTTCCAGCTGGCCTTTGAGCATGAAGTTCCGTATGCCTCGGCGGCAGGTGTCTCCAATGTCGATAGGTTTTGTTTTGAGCCACTGTGCAAACTCTTCGGCGATCCCTTGCAGGTCCCATCGGCCCGAAAATGAGAGTGCTCGTGCAATGCAGAGCGACATCTCGGTGTCGTCGGTGATCTGTCCCCGTTTCAGCCGCAGCCAACCGCCTCCGACCATCTCACGCAGTATCCCATGTTTAGCCTTGATCTCGCCCGGGGTCATGAACTCCACCGGCGCGCCGAGGGCATCTCCCAGGGCAACTCCGAGCAAAGCTGCACGACTGCGGGAGGTCACTTCATCAGCGTTAATCAGGAGAGGATTGTTCATGCTCCTTCAAGGATCTCCCGCATACAACCGACCAGAAAATCGAAGACCTCCTCCCGGGCTGTAACGAAACGGGGGAGGTCACGGTTCATGATATCCTCCAGAATATTGAGTGTCCGGGCGTCGTCCCTGCCAAGCTCATCCATGACTGCTTCCATCATCGGAAGAATGTCGTAGACATCGTCCCGGTCAAACGGTTCCCTGTCAGGTTTGCCTCTAAACTTCGGTTTTTCCCGATCCGCAATATTCTTCGGGTATCTGTACTTGAAATCTGATGGTTTAATCCGGATCGGCATAACATTATCCTTTGCAGCCGCATCCGCCGGTTGAGCAGTAGGTCTTACATCCCATCTCGACCTTCATATCTTTCCCGTGGGATTTGCAGCACTCAAGCGAGTCCCTTGTCACAAACCACTCGCCGTCCAATTCCATCCCGATCAATGCTTTCTGCTTCAGCAGCATCATGATCTTCAGCTGTGTGGTATTCAGCTCTGATGCAGCTTCTTCTGATGAAATACAGCTGAAGCCATCAATCATTCGTTCCATACACTCCTCCAATAATAGGTTTTGTTTACAGAGATATTGCGTGCCGTCCCCCCGCTTAACGGATTGTTACATGGATCATGCCAGCCGGCAAAGCCTTGCCAGTAAGTCTTCTACGCTTTTGCCTTTTTCGTTAATGCATAAGCCGTAGCCACTGCTGCCTGATTTCATGCAGAGTAGCCGGCAGACTTCGGGCTCATACGTCCGTAACCATTCAATATTATTTTGTTCTGTTGAGTTTAATGAGTTGATGGCACGGTGCGTGCTTAGATAAAACCAAATTGAGCAGATACGACGACGTATTGAATCTACAGCAATGAGGCCTGGCGGGAGGACCCCACAGGTTTTTTGTTTCGGCAAGGGCGCTGACCATTATGGTCATGCGCCTTTTTTTTTCGTTTCACTTACCAGAGTGGGCGAAAAGGAAAGGAGTCTACGATGGCAACGTCATGCACGGAGAGGAAGAACATACAGGGACATCCCTGTTTCGGCGGCAACCATCACAAGAACGGCAGGATGCATCTGGCAGTGGCCCCGAAGTGCAATATAAAGTGCGGTTACTGCAGCCGTCGTCACGACTGTGCCAATGAGTCACGCCCTGGTGTAACAAGTAGAATACTGTCCCCTGCCGAGGGGATGGAAAAGGTGCGTGAAGTCATGGCGAGCGAGCTGCTCGGGCCGATCATCAAGGTTATCGGCATTGCCGGTCCAGGGGATCCGCTTGCCAACGAGGAGACATTCGAGACATTCCGGATGATCGGCGAGGAGTTCCCTCATCTGATCAAGTGCATGAGCACAAACGGTCTCCTCCTTCCTGAGAGTATCGATCGTCTCAATGATCTCGGGCTTCACAGCCTGACCGTGACCATAAATGCCCTTGACCCTCTTGTAGGGGCAAGGATCTATAGCCATATCAACTATCATGGCCGGCGTTACACCGGTGTAGAGGCTGCGCAAATCCTTATAGCAAACCAGCTGGAAGGACTTAAGATGGCTGCTGAGTATGGCATGACGATCAAAGTGAATACGGTCTACATCCCTGGCGTCAACGAAGAGCAGGTCCCTTTCATAGGGAGGAAGGTAAAGGAAATGGGTGCCTTCGTCATGAACGTCATGCCTCTGATTCCACAGTCCGATTTCGCCGGGGTTGTCCCTCCGACGCCCGAAGAGCTCGACTTTGTACGCACTTCCAACGAACAGATAATCGGACAGTTCAAGCACTGTCGCCAGTGCCGGGCCGATGCGGTGGGATTGATCGGACAGGATACGGCCTTTGCCAACTCATCTTGTTCCGGGTCCTGAAATGCTTTTTGACCGGTTTAGTTCCGAGGATATCGACCCTTTTCTTGCAATGTCAGGGAAAGAGGGGTGGATCTGCGACCAATGGGAATTCGAGTTTCTGTTGCAACGGTTCCCCAACGGGTGTTTCGTTATCCGCGATGCAGGGGGCTCGCCGCTTGCCTTTGTAACGGCAATTGCTTACGCATCCAGCGGATGGATTGGAAATCTTATTGTACATGAAGAGATGCGGAGAAAAGGTCTGGGATTGATCCTCATGGAGAAGGCCATGGATGCCCTGTCTGATGTCGGAGTAAGGACAATCTGGCTGACCGCCTCTCCCAAGGGGGCTCCCTTATATGCCCGTATGGGATTCAAAGCCATTGACAGAATAGGACGTTGGATGATCGAGCGATCAGTAGAGGTTAATCCTCCTGATGTTGTTGCGAGCAGGGATATCCAGGAGTTGATCACGCTGGACCAGGCCGGATGGGGTGATGATCGGGGACTCATCTGTCATGAGAAGTCCAGGCTTGGAACCCTCCGGTGTGATAAAGGGAGCTATCTTGTCGTTCATGAGAATGCATCCGTTAGCCAGATCGGCCCATGGGCGAGTGATTCAGCTGTCAATGCAGAGCACGCTCTGGATCGCCTCTATTCAGGAAAAACGCGATCAGGAAAGACGTTACTCGACGTCCCATCAGGGAATAACAACGCTGTTGCCATGCTTGTAAAAAGAGGATTCATGCATTGCAGTGAGACGGTTCTCATGTATTATGGAAATTCAGCCCCTTTTTACCGAGCGGATAAGATTTTTGCTCTTGCAAGTCTTGGCAGCATAGGCTAGTGCTCACGACAACGCTAAAATAACTCTAGGGTTATGATTAAAATTTATGCAAATACTGACTTGTCAACATCGTTTACCTTTGCTAGGATTGCCGGCGCTCAATAAATAGTCAACAGCGGTCGCGTTCAGCCGCACCACCCTCCACGAGGATTCACAATGCAGATTGTTGCGTGTATCAAGCAGGTCCCCGATACGACTCAGGTCCAGATCGACCCGGTGACTAACACCCTGATTCGTGAAGGTATTCCGTTCATTATGAACCCCTATGATACCCATGCACTGGAAGAGGCCCTCAGGTTCAAGGACCGCTTCGGATTCCGCGTGACCGCCATCTCCATGGGACCACCGAACGCAGAGGCAACCCTTAAGAAGGCTCTTTCGCTCGGCGCTGACAGAGTTGTCCTTCTCTCGGACCGATGTTTCGGCGGGGCTGATACGTTGGCAACCAGTCATGTCCTATCTGAGGCGATCCGCAGGCTTAATCAGGAGGAAGAAGTTGGGCTGGTGCTCTGCGGTAAGCAAACCATAGACGGAGATACGGCGCAGGTCGGGCCCGGCATCGCTACACGGCTCGGTTATATACAACTCACCCTGGTGGATAAGGTGCTCGACCTGGACCTCCAGAATCGCAGAATTCGCGTGAGCCGCAAACTGGAGGGGCGTCACGAGATAGTAGAGGCGCCGTTACCTGCAATGCTTACGGTTGTCCGCGAGTTGAATCGACCTCGCTACCCAACCGTTCCCATGCGACTGGCTGCTACTGACGCAGATGTAGAGGTCTGGAACAATGAGGTGCTCAAGCTCGACGTCAATGTCATCGGACTTAAGGGCTCCCCCACCTGGGTCAGCAAAATATTCTCCCCTGAACGGGACAAGGGGGAGATCATCGGTGACGGCGTCAATGACCCTGCCGGTACCGCGCAGCTGCTTATCGATAAATTGTTGAGCAAGGATCTATTATCAGTATAGGGGCAAGAGACCAGGGTCGAGGATGGTATTATTCACCTTGCCACTTGACCCTCTTTTAGTGAGGGGAACATGACCGAACCGAAGAAACTTAAAAACCCCCGGGGCACAGCCCGCCTCATTGAGGGGAAGTGCATTGCTTGCGGTGCCCGCTGCCAGAGCGCCTGCCCGGTCAACTGCATAGATATGACCGATATCGGCGAGCCGATAATCCTTACCGAAAAGTGCATTGGTTGTCTCAAGTGCTTGAAGGTCTGCCCGGCCGATGCACTGGAGATGTTCTTCACCCCCGAGGAGCAAAAGATCCTTGAGGAGATAGCCAGGCAACAAGGAGGGCTTCCGGCAGAGGAAGAGCTGGACGACGAAGCAAAGAGTGTGGCAGAAACCTTGGCTGCGTATCGTGGAGTATGGGTATTTGTTGAGCAGACCGAAGGGGAGGCTGCCAAGGTTTCTTGGGAACTGCTCGGCAAGGGGCGTGAACTGGCTGATGCGATCAATGTACCTCTTTCCGCTGTCGTACTCGGAGAGAACGTTGAACATCTCTGCCGGGAAGCCTTTCAATACGGCGCAGACCAGGTATATCTCATGGACTCACCTGTGCTGAAGCACTACCGGACCGAGTCATATCTCCAGGGGCTCTGTCATCTGGTCAAGCGGCACAACCCCGAGATCATTCTCATGGGGGCTACCGGCCTCGGCCGTGATCTGGCAGGTGCCGTTGCCACAGTTGTCAAGACTGGGCTCACCGCAGATTGCACCGGCCTCTCCGTAGATGACAAGCGTAACCTCATGCAGACCCGTCCCGCATTTGGCGGTAATATCATGGCCACCATCATGTGTGACAAGTTCCGTCCACAGATGGCAACGGTGAGGCCCAATGTAATGCATATGCCCGAAAAGACAGCCGAAGGAACCGGCACCATCATCCGGGCAGAGTGCCCGGTTCACGAAGAGGATATGCTGGTAAAGGTCCTTGAGATCATAAACGATAAGAAGAAGGACCATGTCGACATAGCCGGAGCCGACTTCATAGTCTCCGGAGGCCGGGGCATGATGGGCAAGGAGAACTTTGCCATGCTCAAAGAGCTTGCCGATGAGCTTGGGGGTGTGGTCGGGGCATCACGCTCTGCCGTTGATGCCGGCTGGATGCCCCAGGATCGTCAGGTCGGCCAGACCGGCAAGACTGTCCGCCCAAAAATCTACATTGCTTGCGGCATCAGTGGAGCCATACAGCATCTGGTAGGAATGCAGGACTCGGATGTCGTTATTGCAATAAATCGCGACAAGAATGCCCCAATCTTTGAGGTTGCCACCTACGGAATCGTCGGTGACATCTTCCGGATCGTTCCGGCCATCACACAGAGGATACGTGAGCTAAAGACGCAGCGCAGCAAAACGGCTGCATAATTTCGATTATAAATCAAAGATGAAATCAAGGCGGCGAAGATTGATGTGACGAAGGCATACAGATAAGTATGTTGAGGAGCCGAAGTCGAGCCAACGAAGATAGCGCTTTGATTTGGAATTGGAATATCCATACCACGAGGACCATACATGTCGCCAAACCCGATACTCTTTGCCGCACTTCTGATACCGGCTCTTCTCTTTTTTGTCTATTCCCTGTACCGCCGCCTGGCACTTGTCAGGCTGGGCAAGCCCGACAACCGTTTCGATAACATGGGACTACGCATCTGGGACATGCTCCTCTATGCCTTCGGTCAGAAACGAGTCGTGGCAAAGCCGTTCGGTATTAATCATTTCGTCATATTCTGGTCGTTCATCGTCCTTTTGATCGCCAATGGAGCCTTCATGCTGGAAGGGCTGGTCCCCGGATTCAGCCTGGAGCTGCTTCCACTGGCCCTCTATCAGCCACTGATGTTTCTGTTCGATATTGTATCGGCTGCTACGGTCGTATGTATCGCCCTCTCTTTTGCCCGGCGTCTAGCCTTCAAACCCGACTATCTTGACAGCACCTATGTGAAGGCTCGCAGCTTCGAAGGGTTCTTCATACTCTCCTGCATTGCACTCCTGATGCTCGCCTATTTCGGTCTGCATGGCTCACTGCTGGCGATCAAGGGCGAAACCGCCTCGTACATGCCGGTCTCCTCGTTCGTCTCAACAGTGCTGAAGGGCTCTCCTTTTGCCGACATGCTCTTCCCCTTTGCTACCTGGTCCTGGTGGGTTCATGCGGGTGTTCTCATCGCCTTTATTTGCTTCCTGCCACTCAGCAAGCATATGCATATCATTACCGCTATCCCCAACTGTTTCTTTCAGAACCTGGAGAGAAGTTCCGTTCCCCCACGAGAGGAGTTTGTCAAGTGGAGCAGCTTCGGTGTTGGAAAGGTTGACGATTTTACCTGGAAGGACCTCTTCGACTCTTTCTCATGTACCGAGTGTGGCCGCTGCCAGTCTGCATGCCCGGCACATGCCACCGGAAAGTCGCTCAACCCCCGTCAGGTTGTTCACACACTAAAGGCCAATCTGATGGCTGTTGCCGGAGATATAAGCAGCGGAAAAGCTCCGGGCGTGCCGCTCATCGGACAGGAAGGGGAGGGGAGCAACACCGAGGAGAGTATCTGGGCCTGCACCACCTGCGGGGCCTGCCTGGAGAAGTGTCCGGTCTTTATCGAGCAGATGCCGAAAATCGTCAAAATGCGGCGCCACCTTGTGGAGACGCAGGCCAGTTTCCCTGAAGAACTGCTGAACCTTTTCGAGAATATGGAAGGTCGTAGCAATCCCTGGGGCATTGCCCCTACAGAACGAGGGAAGTGGGCAACCACCCTCCACATTAAGCCGTTCGAGGCCGGCAAAACCGAATACCTCTTTTACGTCGGCTGTGCCGGGGCTTTCGACTCACGTCAGAAGCAGGTCACGGTTGCCCTGGCAACCATCCTCGATGCCGCCGGCATCTCCTGGGGGATACTCGGCAAGGACGAGAAGTGCTGCGGCGACAGCTTGAGGCGCCTCGGTAATGAATTTGTTTTCGACAAGATGGCAAAGGAGAACGTGAATATTTTCAGGGAACGAGGTGTGACAAAGGTCATCACCCAGTGTCCGCACTGTTTCTCAACACTTAAGAACGACTATCGTCAGTACGGTTTGGAACTCGAAGTGATACACCACAGCCAGCTGATTCAAAGAGTCATGGAAGAAGGAAAGCTCAGGCTAAACAAGGAAGTTACGGATCTGGGGAAGGTTATCTTCCACGACTCCTGCTACCTGGGGAGGCACAACGGGGTCTATGAGGAGCCGCGTGACGTGCTTGCCCGTGCAACCGGCACTGCTCCCGTAGAGTTCAACAGAACCCGTGAAGAGGCCTTCTGCTGCGGTGGTGGCGGCGGCCGGATGTGGATGGAGGAGCACACAGGCAAACGAATCAATATCGAACGGGTCGAAGAGGCTCTGGGGCTCAACCCGGACACGGTATGCGTTGCCTGTCCTTACTGCCTGACGATGTTTGAGGACGGCCTGAAGGACAAGCAGGCAAGCCAGACCAGGGTGAAGGACCTTGCCGAAGTGGTAGCCGAGGGGCTGCGCCCTTCCATTGCCTGAATCGACCATGCTCACGATCCTCCAGAATGACCAGGATGTACCGATCGGCTCTTACGGTGAGTATCTCTCAACGGCAGGCATTGAATCCCGCCTGGTAATGGCCTTTGCCGGCGAATCTCTTCCCGATCCTTCCTCATGCTCTGCAGTCATTGCACTCGGTGGTGCAATGGGGGTACATGACGAGGGGCGCCATCCTTTCCTGCGGCAGGTGAAACGATTCATAGCCGGTTGCGTACGTATGGATGTGCCGTTTCTCGGTATCTGCCTGGGGGGACAGCTTCTGGCCGATGTCCTTGGGGCAAGGGTTTCCTCCGGCATCTGCTGCGAACGTGGTGTACTCCCTGTCCACCTGAACCCGGAGGGGTCATCGGACCCCCTCTTTTCCGGGATCCCCAATCCTTTTCTCTCCTTCCAGTGGCACAACGACAGTTTTGATCTCCCCCAAGGGGCCGTGACTCTTGCGTCTTCACCTGCATGTCCGCAACAGGCATTCCGTTTCGGCAGGGCTTATGGACTCCAGTTTCATCCGGAAGTGAATTCAGATATCATCGCAAACTGGTGCAGGGAGATTCCCGGCGATCCACCGATGACTGAGGTGGAGGCAGGTGAGCTGCTTTACGACTTTACCTGCCGCCAAGATGCCTATTACTCTGTCTCTCATCGGCTCCTGGAAAACTTTCTCGGCATTTCCTGCAACTCTCTCCTCCCTTGACTTTTTCCTGTCGATAACCTAGGATGCGCCGTTATGAGACGGCCAACCAAACAGATTTCCATAGGCGGTATTGCCATCGGAGGCGGTGCGCCATGCTCCGTCCAGTCGATGTGCAGCACCGACACCCGCGACGAGGTTTCTACCCTCGA
>JAYSLX010000254.1:0-19535 GCA_043725245.1 Geobacteraceae bacterium
ATCGAAACGGTATCTGTTGACTGATCAGGATGGCCAGTAGAATCAACTTACGGGTTAAGTTGATTCGGTCAGAATCTCAAGGCCGACAGACTCCTAGACTGATCAACCAGGACAATCGAATATACGGGCCATGATAAACAGACGGGGGAACTATGGAAGAGCGACTCGTTGAATTGGAGACCCGTTACATGCACCAGGAGCAGATCATTTCCGATCTGAGCGACATCGTCTATCGCCAGGAACAGGCAATCGAACGTCTGGAGCGGGATTTTCGTCAGCTCAGAGAGGAGATGAATATTGCCCTACCCTCCCTTACAAGGAGTCCTGAAGAGGAAGAGCCTCCTCCGCACTATTAGAAGTTCACTGGGACATTTGCATGAAGCACCTAATCCTGGGTACCGCCGGCCACATAGACCATGGCAAAACCTCGCTGGTAATGGCCCTCACCGGAATCAACACCGACCGTCTCCCTGAAGAAAAAGCCCGCGGCATAACCATCGAACTCGGCTTCGCCCAACTCGATCTTCCGGACGGAACCCGGTTCGGCATCGTTGATGTGCCAGGGCACGAGCGCTTTATACGTGCCATGGTCGCCGGCGTGGGTGGGATGGACCTGGTTATGCTGGTGATCGCCGCTGATGAAGGGGTCATGCCCCAGACACGTGAGCATCTGGAGATCTGCCAGCTCCTCGGTGTAAAAAGGGGGTTGGTCGCCCTGACCAAGAGCGACCTCGTGGACAGGGAACTTCTTGAGCTGATGACCGAGGAGGTCCGAGACTATCTGGCTGGAAGCTTCCTGGAAGATGCGACCATAGTCCCGGTCTCAGCAAGAACCGGTGCCGGTCTGCACGACTTGAGGGATGAACTGCATCGTCTTTCTTTGCTGGTTGAGCAGAAGCGGTGCGATGGCCCATTCCGCCTCCCGGTGGACCGGGTTTTCACCGTGCCAGGCTTTGGCACAGTAGTAACCGGGACACTCCTGTCCGGTCAGGTAAGCGTGGGTGATGAGGTAGAAATACTCCCAACCCTCCTCAAGAGCCGGGTGCGCGGGATTCAGGCACACGGGACAAGCTCCGAGACAGGCGAGGCAGGACAACGCCTGGCGCTTAATCTCCAGGCTATCGAGCATACCAAGGTTTCCCGCGGCAATGTGGTGGTACCCTCAGGACGCTACCACAGCACTCGCTACGTGGACGTGTTCCTTCACCACCTAAAGTCATCAACAATGTCGATCAGGAATCGCGCCCTGCTTCGTCTTCACTCCGCAACTTATGAGGTATCCGCGCAAATTATCCTTTTCGACCGCGCTTTACTTCAGCCTGGGGAGGCCGCCTATGCGCAGCTGAGACTTACGCGCCCCGTCCTCCTGCTTCCTGGCGATACCTTTGTTCTCCGCTCCTATTCGCCCCCGGCGACCCTCGGAGGGGGGAAAGTCCTTGATCCTTTTCCATCAATACGCCGCAGGCGATCGGTTGAAGCTATCAAACTGCTTATAACCCTCGACACCGGCGATGAGTCGCAAAAGATCGCCGGCCTGGTAACCTCGTCACTGCTTTCCGGCATCTCCCAGGAAGAGCTGATCAACAGAACAGGCCTTTCGGCGAAACGACTCGATGCTGCACTTGCACCCCTTCTTTCAGCCGGAGAGATCGTGCTGGCACTCCGCGAACCGCGGGTATTACTCTCCCGCGATGCCTTATTATTCATGAGGGAACTGCTCCTGGCGGCAGTTCGGAAATATCTTGCCCTGAATCCGCTTAAGGAGGGGATAGGCAAGGAAGAGCTGAAGATGCACATGCCGAATCGCAGCGATCCACGCTTCTTTGCTCCGTGCCTCACATCCCTGGAGAAAGAGGGAAAAATTGTTGCAGATCGTGAACTGGTCAAGCTGCCGGTAGGCAGTAGTATGGCGAACGTCAGCCATGGAGCTGTTCAACTTCGCACGGAAAAGGCCCTACAGACAGGTGGGATAGAGCCCCCGACCCTCAAGGATTTGAGTTGCATTGTGGGAGTCTCTGAAAAGGATCTGCTCGGACACCTGAATCTCATGGTACGCGATGGAAGAGCTATTAAAGTAAAGAGCGATCTCTTTTATGCTCCAGCCCCACTTGACTCGCTCAAGGTGAAGCTCCTCGATTACCTGAAAGAAAAACGGGAGATAACCCCTTCTGAGTTCCGTGACCTGACCGGGCTTTCACGAAAATTCATGATCCCGGTCCTGGAATACTTTGATGCTCAAAAATTAACCATCAGGGTTGGAGACATGCGATTACTGCGGGGGAGATAAAGCGATTTGCATAAAATATATGCAGACCATTGAGCTTCAAACTTGGCGCAGGGTAAACGATCTCAACCTAAGCCATGCCTAGCCCTTAAATAAGACACCCAGGCCACTACAATGGATTTTAGGCCGGAACAGCGCAGGTTCAGTCCTTTTGACTCTTCAGCTTGATGACTATCCGTTCATCGCCGCTACCTGGCAGGCGAAATTCCCTTATTTCCTCTACGACCACACCCAGGATCGATAACTCAGCCTCAGCGAGGGCGACCTCTTCGCGCCCTTGCTTTCCTTTCATGGCGATAAGCCGCCCACTCTCGGTAAGGAGCGGCATTCCCAGGCGAACCAGACAAGGTAGATCTGCAACGGCGCGGACCACTACAAAATCGAAACGCTGGTCGTGTGACGCTACAAGCTCTTCTGCACGTGCGTGGATCGGCGTAAAGCGGTCGAGTCCAAGCATGCGGGCCACATGTCTCTGGAATAGGATTTTTTTCTGAACTGATTCCACGGAGACAACTTCAAGATCAGGTCGCACAATCTTGAGCGGTATTGAGGGAAATCCACCACCGGAACCAATATCCAGGAGGTTGACACCGAAAGGAAGCCACGGCAACAGGGTGAGTGAGTCGAGGAAATGTTTCGCAATGATGTCGGTGACCCGTGTAAGTGCGGTGAGGTTAACCCTGGAGTTCCACCTGAGGAGCTCTTCTGCCAGGGCCGAAAAGCGCTCGATATCCGTCTCATGCAGTTCTATTCCCAGTTCTCCCGCGCCATCCCTGAAAAGTTTGCGTTCACCCGGGTTCATCGGCCACTCCGAGCCTTGAGGGCAATGGAAAGAATGGAAATGGCTGCCGGCGTCACCCCCTGTATGCGTGTTGCCTGGCCAAGGGTGTCGGGCCGGAACTTCTGGAGCTTCTCGCTCACCTCTGTCGACAGCCCGGAGAGTGTCCCGTAATCAAATTCTGCAGGAATCCGCGTCCCTTCGATCCCCTTTCCCCGAGCTACCTGTTCCAGTTGGCGGTCTATATAACCCTTGTACTTGACCTGTATCTCAACCTGTTCACTGATCTTGGCATCAATCTCGCCGGTCGTCGGATCGAGTCGGAGCAGGTCTTGCCAGGTAAAGTCCGGACGGCGGAGAAGCTGCTCATACGTTACCGCGTTCTGCATCCCTGTCAGACCGAAATCATCCATGAATCCATGATCAGCATCAGACGGCAATAGTTTGGCAGTACAGATTCTTGTCAGTAACTCATCGATACCCTTGCGCTTAGCATCGAACCTGCGGTACTGGTCATCTGGCAACAGCCCTACGGCATGGCCGATCTCGGAGAGGCGAAGATCGGCATTGTCTTCCCGTAGCAGCAATCGGTACTCGGCCCGCGAGGTAAACATCCTGTAGGGCTCGCGGGTACCAAGCGTTACCAGATCATCGATCATTACGCCGATATATGCCTCGCTGCGGGAGAGAACCAGCGGTTCTTCACCACGTACCCTGCGGGCCGCGTTGATCCCGGCCATCAGCCCCTGTGCCGCTGCCTCCTCGTATCCCGATGTACCGTTGATCTGTCCAGCATGGTAGAGATTGCCAACGAGCTTGGTTTCCAGGGATGCATGAAGCTGGATCGGGTCTACATAGTCGTATTCGATGGCATATGCCGGCCTCATGATCTCCACGCGTTCCATCCCCTTGATCGATCGGTAGAAGGCCCATTGTATGTCAACAGGAAGCGATGTGGAGAGCCCTGAAGGGTAAAACTCAACCGTATCCGCCCCTTCAGGTTCTATGAATGTCTGGTGCCGGTCGCGATCGGGAAAACGAACCACCTTGTCCTCTATAGAGGGGCAGTAACGGGGGCCAACTCCCTCTATTATCCCGGAGTACAGCGGAGAGCGGTCAAGACCGGAGCGGATGATCTCATGGCTTCGCTCATTGGTGTAGGCAATATAACAGGGCACCTGAGGTCGTTCGATCCGCTCAGTGGAGAAGGAAAACGGCATGGGCGGGTCATCTCCAGGCTGGACCTCCAACTGACTGAAGTCGATGGTCCTCCCATCCAGTCGTGCAGGAGTGCCGGTCTTGAGACGACCAACCGAAAATCCTGATTCACGAAGGTTATCAGAAAGACCGAGTGATGGCATGTCACCTGCCCTGCCACCGGGGTAGTTCACCAAGCCGATGTGAATCAGTCCTCGCATAAAGGTGCCGGTAGTCAGGACCACCGTGGCGCCGCAAAAACGAACCCCGGCACGGGTATTAACCCCCACAACCTGCCCATTCTCCAAGTGCAGTGAGGTAACTTCTGCCTGCTTGAGATCGAGACCGTCCTGCAACTCCATGACGCGCTTCATCCGCAGACGGTACTGCTGTTTGTCTGCCTGGGCGCGGGAAGCACGAACAGCCGGCCCTTTGCGGGTATTGAGTATCCGGAACTGTATGCCGGTTGCGTCGATATTCTTCGCCATCTCCCCACCCAAGGCATCGATCTCCTTAACCAGGTGACCCTTTGCAAGACCTCCGATTGCAGGGTTGCAGGACATCAGTGCAATCGAATCCAGATTAATAGAGAGGAGAAGGGTACTGACTCCAATTCTTGCTGCGGCTAGCGCTGCCTCACATCCGGCATGCCCGCCCCCCACAACTATCACATCATAATTTTTATCATAGACGATCATCAGGTTATGTCCCTGCCAATAGTAGGTGTTTCACGCAGCTGACCCAAGAATACTGCATCCACCCGTCAAGCCCTGCCAGGCATGACCCAGCAGGAGATGTTTCACGTGAAACATCTCCTCATTTTCCGATGCAAAAACGTGAAAAAATGAGCTCAAGGACATCGTCGGGTGTTGTCTCGCCAGTTACCTCGCCGATAGCATGTAGGGCATCACGGAGATCAACAGCAACAATCTCCAACTCAGCACTGGAAACGATGCACGATAACGCACGTTCAAGGAAAGCCATCCCCTTAAGCAAAGCATCACGGTGACGTGCCTGTGAAAGGGCTATAAATTCGCGGCTGTCTGTGGCCATTCCGGAAATAAACATTTCATAAACCAGCCGCCTGAGAGCGTCAACCCCCTCTCCCGTCTTGGTCGAGATGTCGACCACCGGATAGACACTCAACGTCTCCGTGAGAACCATAGAAGCCGGGAGGTCGGCCTTGTTCCTCACCAAAACAACATTAACCCCTTCCAGGGAGTGCAGGATATGGAGATCGCAGTCGTCAAAAACGCGTGAGCGATCGAGAAGAAAGAGAACGAGATCTGCCCGGGCGACGCGATCCAAGGTAAGCTCGATGCCGAGCTGCTCCACCTCGTCGGAGGTCTCGCGAATGCCGGCAGTGTCCAGAAGACGAACAGGGAGCCCGTCAATATTGAGAACCTCCTCTATGACATCCCTGGTGGTGCCAGGGGTCGCTGTTACAATCGCCCGCTTTTCTCGTAAGAGTGTATTGAGAAGACTTGATTTACCGACGTTAGGCTTGCCAACAATGGCCACAGAAACCCCGTCACGAAGAACCTTTCCTTCACGAAAGCTGGAGACCATCTCTCCGAGAGCCGTGATTGCACCTCGAACCTCCCTGTCGAGCTCTTGGATGGCAGGCGAATCAATTCCATCTTCCGGGAAGTCAATGTGGGCCTCGACAAGAGCTAGTGCGACCCGGAGCCTATCCCTGAGCATGGTAAGTCTCTCAGAGAGGAGACCTTCCCGTTGATGTTCGGCCAATCTGAGGGCAGCATCGGTCTTGCTTCGTATCACGTCCATTACTGCTTCTGCCTGGAGAAGATCGATCCGACCATTAAGGAAAGCCCGTTTGGTGAACTCTCCAGGCTCAGCAAGGCGGGCACCACATGAAAGGGTCATCTCCAAGACACGCTGAGTTACCAACATCCCACCGTGACAGTGGATCTCAAAGACATCCTCCCTGGTGTAGGAGTTGGGCGCTCGCATGACAACAGCCAACCCTTCGTCAAGAACATCCCCATCAGAAGTGACCACTGACCCATAAGAAAAACGGTGGCTTGGAAAGCCACCGTCGTGTCGCGGAGTGAATACAGCGGCACCAATCCGCACGGCCTGATCGCCGCTGATCCTGACGATACCTATACCCCCCTCGCCGAGAGGGGTACTGATCGCAGCTATGGTATCTCTGACATACATGGCGTCAGCAAAAGCTCCCTACTTGATAGTCTTGTTAATGTAAGTCTGCTGAGCAATGGTAAGGATGTTGTTCACCAACCAATATAGGACCAAACCAGAAGGGAAGTTCAGGAACATAAAGGTAAAGACGACCGGCAGCATCAGCATCATCTTTTCCTGCACCGGGTCCATGTTGGTGGGAGTCATCTTCTGCTGGATAAACATGGAGACCCCCATGATTACCGGGGTCACATAATATGGATCCTTTGAGGAGAGATCCTGTATCCAGAAATAGAATGGAGCATGGCGTAGTTCAATGGAAAACATAAGCGCCTTATAGAGTGCAAAGAATACTGGGATCTGCACCAGCATTGGAAGGCAACCGCCAAGAGGATTCACCTTGTGGGTCTTATACAACTCCATAACCGCACGGTTCATGGCATCGCGGTCATTTTTGAATTTCTCCTTAAGCTCCGCCATTTTCGGCTGAAGCTTTTGCATCGCCTTCATCGACTTATAGCTCTTGTGAGTCAGCGGGTAAAAGAAGATCTTCAGAATTACGGTGATGATGATAATTGCCAGGCCGTAATTTCCTGTATATGTTTTGAAAAACTTGATGGTGTACAAAAGTGGCTTGGCAATAACCGAGAACCAACCGAAATCGATGACCTCCTCAAGCCTGCTGCCCTGCGATTTTAATATTCCAAGATCCTTTGGTCCAAAGTAGAGGCGATAGGGAATGCTGACAGACTGACCGGGATTAAGTGTAAGCCGTGGGGAAGAGATTACGCTTTCGATAAGTGTTGGGTTAACCTGTGAAACCTTGACCGAAGCGAGAGAACCGTCCTTGGAGAGGACACTGTTAAGGAAATATTTATCTGCAAAACCTGTCCAGGTAACCTGCTTATCGTATGATTTTGGACCCTTCGAAAGATCTGCTACCGGTGTTGTGGTGACTTTGTTATCGGACAGGGTAACCGGCCCATAAACCTCATACCGCCCCTCTTTGCTCCCTGTCACGACCTTGTTGACAAGGTTAAGTCGAAGGGTTCCGGACAAAGCAGCGTTTCCTGAATTGGAGAGATTTCGGTTGAGCTCTATGGCATAACCATTACCTACAAAAGAATAAATCTTGCGCAAGGTCAGACCTTGTGGAGAGGTCCAGACAAATTCTATCTCTTTTTTTTCAGCACCGGTCAATATGAGACTGTGCGCAGATGACGCAAATATTGCCTGCGGATCAATCACGATACCATCGGCTGCATCAGTCAGAGTTGGCGGACCGTTTACGTCAATAAGTGCTATTTCGGCAGAACCTTGGGCTGCCGATTCTCTATAAGCCTTAAGGGCGAACTTTTTAAGAGCCGCACCGCGAGTAGAGAAAACTGCTCTATACAGGTCTGTCTCTACAACAAGTTCCCGTTCCATAGCCTGTAGAGTGGTACCCGTTACAGGAGTCGCAACCTGAAGGGTTTCACTCGTCAGCTTCTGCACCGGCAACTGTCGGGCGCTACTGGGAGCGCCTTGAACCGTCGAATAATTTGCTGGTTTGTTATTCGCTTGCGGGAAGAGATAAGAAAAACCGAACATCACTGCTATTGAGAGAAGTACGGCTATAAGGACTCTCGTTTCCATGAACTACCTCACTTTGTTACTTGACTGGATCAAAGCCGCCGGGGTGAAAAGGATGACATCTGAGGATTCGCCCGACTGCATACCACGAACCTCGTAAAAAACCATATTTGCGCAGAGATTCCAAGGCGTAACAGGAGCAGGTGGGATAAAAACGACAGGTAGGACCTTTTAGGTGTGACAGGTACCTTTGGTAAAACATTATGATATTAATCAGAATTCTGCTAGCCATACTGTGCCTGAAGCTTCTGTAGAACCAAAAACAAGTCCCTGCAGACACCTTCCAGCCCGAGATTCACCGCACTTGAACGAGCTATGACAGAATAATCAGCAGGTGCAAACCATCCCTTATTGAGTCGATAGCATTCTCGAACCAGACGCTTGACGCGATTTCTAACCACTGCTCCGCCGACCTTGCGACTTGCGGTAATACCGATACGCACGCCACAAGGTCTTTGGAGGCTAATTACAATAAAGTGCCTTCCCGTCACCTTCCTGCCGGTCTGACTTGTCGCGATATACTCACGTCGACGACGCAGCCGCTCAGACTTAGGGAACGCGTGTGAAAGAGCTGCCACAACCAGCTATTTAGTGGCTATAGTTACGGAAAGTCGTTTGCGGCCCTTGGCTCTACGACGCTTGATAACCAGACGACCGTTTTTTGATGCCATCCGAACCAGAAAGCCATGGGTGCGTTTTCGTGAGGTATTACTGGGTTGATATGTCCGTTTCATCGCTTAACTCCTTACTTAATCTATCCACACTTGTACTTCAATGGAAATGTGTTTTATACATCCATAGAACATTTCAAGTCAACTTTATTTTCATTACTTAAAATAAAATTAGCCTTGCAAATGGATACTACCTCTGCTAGTCTTCAACCTCCCAACACCAATACCCATCATTTACTAATTAAACGTGCTATATTAGCGTTATTCATAGATAAAGTTTATCAACAGCTGTGGATAAACTTGTGAATAACTTATGCGGAAAAGCAGATTCTCCTGAATATATAAATATACTAGTGATCGCTCTTTTCTATTCACATTGCAGCTCGGCACATTGAGCCATCCTGCCAGCATTAACAGGCGCTCCCGGTAGAATTACAATGGATAAGATCTGGCATGAGGTAAAGTCGAATATCTCGAAGGTTATGACCCCCCAGACCTTTAACGCCTGGATCAAGCCGATAAGGTTTCAGTCGGTTAACGGCGATTATCTGGTTCTTGAAGTCCCCGATTCATTCTCCCGCGAATTCATCAAAGATAAATATTCCAACATCATTTACGAAGCGTTATCTGCCCTTACCAACACTTCCTATGTCCTTGAGTTCTCCATTCAGGACAAAAAAGACCCGGTTAACGGCCAAAACGATTCAGTACCGGACCAGTCGTTAAATACTTCATCAAAAAGTATTCAGCGAAAATCGTCCGATAACAATTACGACTTTCGCACGTTCCTTAATCCTAAATACACATTTGAAAAGTTTGTCTGCGGAAGTGGCAATCAATTTGCTCATGCGGCTTCACAGGCCGTAGCAAACAACCCAGCCAGCAGCTATAATCCCTTGTTCATCTACGGAGGAGTCGGCCTGGGTAAAACCCACCTGCTCATGGCCATAGGTAACCATATTCTCGCAAACAATAATTCTGCACGAATTTGTTACTATACTTCCGAAAAATTCATGAATGAGATGATCAATTGCATCCGTCACAAAAAAATGGACGAATTCCGCAACAAATTCCGTAAGGCAGACGTACTGCTTATTGACGATATTCAATTCATGGCAGGAAGACAAGCAACACAGGAAGAGTTTTTCCATACATTCAATACTCTTTACGAGTCACACAAACAGATAGTACTGACATCAGACAAGTTCCCTAAAGAGATCCCCGATCTTGAAGAGAGACTTCGTTCTCGATTTGCATGGGGTCTCATTGCCGATATACAGCCTCCAGATACAGAGACAAAAAGTGCAATACTAAAGAAGAAAGCTGAATTTGACGGCATTCAGCTGCCAGACGATGTCGCACTTTTTCTGGCTTCAAGTTCGGCTAACAATGTACGCGAACTTGAAGGAATGCTGGTCCGTTTAGGAGCATATTCAAGTCTTACTAACAGTACTATCACGCTCTCAATGGCTAAAGAAGTATTAAAAGACATTATAGTAGACAAAACAAAGGATATTTCAATAGAACTCATTCAGAAAGCAGTATCAGATCACTTTCAATTAAAGGTAAGCGAACTTAAATCTGACAAACGAATTAAAACCGTGGTACTACCTAGACAGATTGCAATTTATCTCTGTCGCGATCTTACCAAGGCATCATTCCCCGAAATAGGTGACAAATTTGGTGGAAAGAACCATTCCACTGTCATTCATTCGGTTAACAAGATAATTAAAATCCTCACACAGGACCATGACATGAAAAATACCATAGAAATTATCAAGAGGGGACTGTTAAGTTAGCCTTATAACCTGTTGACAATAATTGCCAACTGTTGACAAAAAAAAAGTGCTGTTGATAAATTTCATACATCACCAGTTAGATTAACAGAGTCAAAACAACCTAAATATCTTAAATTATTATTTATAATGGCCAGCTTCAACATATGCACAAGACTTACTATTACTACTGCTTATTTATTATCTATTTAATAGAAGCCCATAAGGAGGGAACATGGAATTCAGGATCCTTAAAGAACCGTTTTTGCGTGCTCTGCAGAAAGTGCAGGGAATAGTCGAAAAAAAGAATACCATGCCGATCCTTTCCAACGTGCTTATTGAAGCAACTCAAGGAAAGCTTTGTATTCTAGCAACTGACTTGGAAGTGGGTATCAAAACATCACACCCAGCTACGGTGATAGCGGAAGGTAAAATAACCGTATCGGCAAAAAAACTTTATGAGATTATAAAAGAACTTTCCGACGAGGAAGTTACCTTCAGCACACGTGAAAATGACTGGGTAGAGCTGAAAAGCGGCAAGGCGCAGTTTAATATTGTTGGTCTTTCTTCTGAAGAGTTTCCTTATTTCCCTCGTGTGAACGAAGATAATCTGATAAATATCAGCGGCAAAATGCTCAATGACATGATCGAAAAGACAGCCTATGCAATCTGTCACGACGAAACAAAATACAATCTCAATGGCATTTTTGTGAAGGCAGTCGAAGAAGCTGATCGCAAGATCCTCCGCATGGTGGCCACTGATGGCCACCGACTCTCCATTGTGGAGCGTGAATTCAGTGGCACGGTGTGCCCTGAACTCAGCGCTGGTGCAATATTTCCCAAGAAGGGGATACTTGAAATAAAGAAAATCACCGAGGATATGGATGACGATATCCAGATGACTTTTATGGATAACAGCGCTGTAGTCAGAAAAGGCGACACCATAGTGGTTATGCGGCTCGTAGACGGTGAGTTCCCTGATTATACGCGGGTTGTCCCCGTAAACAACGACCAGTTGGTCAAACTCGATAGGGATACCTTCCTGCGTGCGCTTAAACGTATCGCAATTCTTTCGAGTGAAAAATTTAAAGGGGTTAAATTCAACATCCAACCGGACAAGCTTGAAATTTCGTCCAGTAATCCTGAGATTGGTGAGGCAAAGGAAGAGATTGAGATAGGCTACAGCGGTAGCCCTATAGTGACACGTTTCAATGCCCGTTACATCATAGACGTACTCTCTATTCTTGGAGACGATACGGTACAACTTCTGCTGAAGAGTGAAATGACGCCTGCCATTATCAAACCTGCTTCTGATCAAGGGTTTCAGGCGATCATAATGCCAATGAGACTCTAATGCAGATCATAGAGGATCAGAGATCACTGAGGGCCTCTCTACAAGAGTGGCCTTTTTAATGATAGTATTCACCGCATGACACTTTCAAAGCTCTCGGTTCAGTCTTTCCGGAATCTGGAATCCGTCACCCTGGAATTTGGCAACGGATTCAACATATTCCATGGTGACAATGCCCAGGGGAAGACCAACCTCCTTGAATCGATATTTCTTCTGGGGACCTTGAAGTCTTTCAGAATGGCAAGGAACAACGAACTTATCAGATGGGAACGACCCTTTTCCCTTATCAAGGGATCGGTGCTGGATGATTTCACAAAACGTGAACTTACACTGCTCCTCGATAAAGGGAATAAAAAGGTCAGGATAGACCAGAAAACTGTCACCCGAGTTGCAGATTTTTTCGGCATCCTTACCGTGGTACTTTTTGCTCCCGAAGAGCTGACAATGGTTCGTGGAGTGCCTGACACGAGACGTCGTTACCTGGATCGTGCCATTTTTGCTAGCGACATCATTTATCTGACCAGACACCATGAATACGTCAGGATATTAAGACAGCGCAACTCACTACTGAAAAGCGGCGATATCTCCTCCCTTGAACCGTGGAGTGAGCAGCTGGCGCAGTCTGGTGCTCTGATTGTCACACACAGGGTCAGGTATCTGGATAGGATCGCCGATCTGCTGAAAACAACCTACAGAGAGATCAGCGGAACCGAAGATGAGGCAGGAATTGCCTATCGTGCTGCATATGCAGTGTACTCGAATGATGCTGACGAAAATACTGCTCGTTTAATATCTGCTCTGGCCAGAATGAAAGACCAGGAGAGGCAGCAGCGAACAACACTGTTAGGGCCACATAGAGACGACATCGTCTTCACCATGAATGGTAAACCCCTCAGGCATGCAGCTTCGCAGGGCCAGCAGCGCTGCTTCATCCTTGCACTTAAGATGGCAGAGATCGAATATCTTCGACTCTGCAATGGACAGGCGCCGGTACTGCTTCTGGATGACATGACCAGTGAACTTGACCGGTACCGGACGGAAAATCTGCTCCGTTTTCTCACGGAAAGGGGAATGCAGGTATTCATCACCACCACCGGCATGGAGCAGGTCCAAGCATTTGTGAATCATGACAGGCTGCGAACGTTTCACGTGAAACAGGGAATCGTGGTAAGACAGACATAGACTTAATTTTTGGGGAGATGATATGACGGAAGAGACCGTGAACGATTACGGTGCAGATCAAATCAAGATACTCGAAGGTTTGGAGGCAGTTCGTAAGCGACCAGCCATGTATATTGGCACTACCTCCAGCCAGGGACTGCATCACCTGGTCTACGAAATTGTGGATAACTCAATAGACGAAGCGCTTGCCGGGCACTGCAATGAAGTGTCGGTTGCCATTCATATCGACGGCTCGATAACGGTGATTGATAATGGCCGCGGCATTCCGACCGAAATGCACGAGTCAGGGCGTTCTGCCGCAGAAGTGGTTTTGACTGTTCTTCATGCAGGCGGTAAATTCGACAACAGCTCGTACAAGGTCTCTGGTGGGCTTCACGGGGTCGGCGTCTCAGTAGTGAATGCCCTTTCCGAAAAGCTGGAATTGGAGATTCGTCGCGATGGAAAGCTCTTTCGCCAATCTTACCGGCGAGGTGAACCGCAGGCACCATTGGAGATGGTCGGTGAGACAAAAAAACGCGGCACTAAGATCACCTTTTTCCCCGATAGCGAAATCTTTGAGACGACGGAGTTTTCCTTCGATATCCTCTCTCAGAGGCTCAGGGAGATGGCTTTCCTTAACGCCGGGGTCAAGGTCAAGATAACTGACGAGCGGAGCGAGAAGATACACGAGTTTTTCTACGAAGGAGGCATCAGCTCTTTTGTGGAGTACCTGAACCGAAACAAAACTCCGCTGCACCCCAAGCCGATCTTTATCAAGGGTGAGAAAAGCGGCGTTGAGATAGAGGTTGCGCTTCAGTACAACGATTCCTATGACGAGAAGGTTTTCTCATTTGCCAACAACATAAATACCCACGAGGGAGGCACACACCTGATCGGTTTTCGTGGGGCCGTGACCCGCACCATGAACTCCTACGCCGCAGCAAACAACCTCTTGAAAAACGAGAAGGTTACCATTTCCGGTGAAGACCTTCGTGAGGGGTTGACTGCTGTCATCTCCGTCAAGATACCTCAACCCCAGTTCGAAGGGCAGACCAAGACCAAGCTGGGAAACTCCGAGGTGAAGGGGTACGTGGAGACCCTGATGAACGAGAAGCTGGCAGTGTACCTGGAGGAAAACCCCCGGGTCGCCAAGGATATTATCGGCAAGTCCATTGAGGCAGCCCGCGCCCGCGAGGCGGCCCGCAAGGCCCGGGACCTTACCCGGCGCAAAGGTGCCCTGGAGGTCGGCAATCTTCCGGGTAAGCTGGCAGACTGTCAGGAAAAGGATCCGGCCCTCTGTGAACTCTATCTGGTCGAGGGCGACTCTGCAGGCGGTTCCGCCAAGCAGGGGCGTGACCGCAAATACCAGGCAATCCTCCCTCTGAAAGGGAAGATACTTAATGTTGAAAAAGCCCGCTTCGACAAGATGATCTCCTCGCAGGAGATTCGCACCCTTATATCCGCGCTGGGCACCAGTATCGGCAAGGACGACTTCGATATTGCCAAGCTACGCTATCACCGCATCATCGTCATGACTGATGCCGATGTGGACGGTTCGCACATACTTACGCTCCTTTTGACCTTCTTCTTCCGCCAGATGTACGAACTGGTGGAGCGGGGTCATCTCTATATCGCCCAGCCACCTCTCTACAAGGTGAAGCGCGGGAAGAAAGAGCTTTATCTTCGCAACGAGGCAGCCCTTCAGAGCTATCTGCTGGAGGAGGGAACCGAAGAGATGGTTCTGACCCTGGCAGGGGTGGACAAAACCTACCGCGGCAAGCAGATCATCCCTATTCTCAAGCAGCTTATAGAGCGAAAGAACTTGTTCGACAAGGTAGTGCGCAAGGGGATCAATGAGGAACTTCTTCGCCTTCTGCTCGACCACGGTGTGAAGGGCGGGGAGGAATTAGCCGACCTTGCACCGGCCCTTGAGAGGGTCAAGGGGGCAACCGCTGATTTTGACTATGCGATGGTCGATGGACGGATCATCTGCAAGATCGGAAATATCCGCACTCCCATTGACAGCCATACCGTGGAGCTCCTGACTACCTACGAGTACGAGCTGCTCGTCGACCACCACGGCCGGGTGAGAGAGATTCTTGGTTCCGGCATTGCGACGGTCAGCAACGAGATCAAGACCCTGCTGGAGACCGGTAACCACGAACAGCTCCTTGCATTCTTCCTGGAGATAGCCAAGAAAGGACTTTATATCCAGCGCTACAAAGGCCTTGGCGAGATGAACCCGGAGCAGCTGTGGGAGACCACCATGAACGTGGAGAACCGCGTGCTCTTGCAGGTCAAGATAGAGGATGTCATAGAGGCCGAGGAGATTTTTACGATTCTGATGGGTGACCAGGTGGAACCGCGCCGGGAGTTCATTGAGCAGAACGCTCTGAATGTGTCGAATCTGGATATCTAATCTACGTATTGTAGGGGGTACCAATTAATGTTTTTTTGGCTCCATAAATTGTTTTTTTCCTATATTAAGACAGTTGAGTAGTAAATATTTAAAGCGGCTCGTAATCACGGGCCGCTTTTTTCGTTCCCGTGAATGTTTCCGGCAGCCAGTCAAAAACGTAATTTTGTAGTCATGACTGCTGTCTCCGATGATCACCAAACGTTGTCAAAATCAAGCTGAGCGGGACGCCATGGAACAAGTAAAACAAGCATTCATTACGCTCAGCCACCAGACTTCGATCAGCACAGATACGCCCAGTAGCATTCCTTCTACGCCCTCAAGGAACTCTTCCACGTCTTTTTGCTGGTTGACTCCGTGTTAGCACTCTGCTAACCTTTGCTCATGTTCACCATCGAATATACAAGAGACGCTGCCAAGGCCCTGAAAAGCATGCCGCGCACCACAGCCATGCTCATCATGAAGAAAGTAGAGCTGTTGGCTGCTGATCAATTCGCGCCGAACAACAACGTGAAGAAACTGGTCAACAGGCCGGAGTGTCGTTTACGGGTTGGCGACTGGCGGGTTATTTACGCACTGCATGAAGGCAGACTGGTAATTGAGGTGATCCGAATAGCCCCACGGGGAGGTGTCTACCAATGACAGGAATCCAGTTTATTGAAAGAAACGGCAAGCACGAATATGCCGTCGTACCGTATCCGCTCTATCAGCGCATGGTAGAAGCCATGGAAGACCGGGAGGATATCGAGGCTCTTGAGCGCTTTCAAGCTGAAGACGACGGCTTCCGTATCCCGTATAGCATTGTTCAGCGTGAACTCATCGGCGGCGAGCATCCAGTCAAGCTGTGGCGCGAGGAGCGCAAGCTGACAGTGGAGGCGTTGGCTGAACAGGCAGGAATATCCAAGGCGTTTCTTTCGCAAATCGAAAACGGCAAACGCCAGGGGACGGCGAAAACTCTCAAGGCACTGGCCGTAGCCCTGCAGGTGCCGCTTGACGTTCTGATTAAAGAGCAGAAATAGGGTCCAATTTTACCTTCCTCACCTCCAACTGGCCCGACCTCTGCGCAACCGCTCAGCCACCAAACCAGCTGCTTCTGCACCTGCCGCTCGCTTGAGATCGCCGTCAAGTGGCTCTATGCCAATGATTCCTGCCTGAAGAAACCCTATAGCGACAACCTGGTCGCCTGGACAAATTGAAAGTATAAATTTCAATTTGACAAAACAGTTAACGGACCCTATTATTTCAGCATGTTCAAGCGCACACTCTCCGATAAACTTGCCTCTCTGGCAGAGCAGTTCCCGGTAGTCTCCATTACCGGCCCCCGCCAATCGGGCAAAACCACCCTGGCCAAGGCACTCTTCAGCAGCCATGCCTACATCAGCCTGGAAGACCCAAACGAGCGGGAGTTTGCTATAACCGACCCGAAAGGGTTTCTGCGGCGCTTCAGCGGCGGGGTGATTCTGGACGAGATCCAACGGGCACCGGCGCTGCTCTCCTACATTCAGGGCATCGTGGACAGTGAGGATCGCCCCGGACATTTCATTCTGACTGGCTCCCAGCAGTTCCATGTCATGGAAAAAGTCACCCAGACCCTGGCGGGCAGGACAGCGTTGGTCAACCTGCTCCCCTTCAGCCTCGACGAACTCCTCGGCAGGACGGCCGGCGATCCGTGGCGGCTGGATAAACTGTCGCCCCAATCGATACAGCCATTATTCACTCTGGAAGAGATTATCTTCAAGGGACTTTATCCACGTATCCACGACAAGGGACTGGAGCCGCACGACTGGCTGTCGGCCTATTACCGGACCTATGTGGAACGGGATGTGCGCGATCTGGCCAATATCGGCAACCTGGAAACCTTCCAGCGCTTTGTGCGCCTCTGCGCCGGCAGAAGCGGGCAACTGCTCAATCTTTCGTCTCTGGCCCTGGATGCCGGTATCTCACACACCACGGCGCGCAACTGGATCTCTATCCTCCAGGCCGGGTTCATCATCCATCTGCTCCCGCCGCATTTTACCAACTTCTCCAAACGGATCGTCAAAACGCCCAAACTCTATTTTCTAGATACGGGGCTGCTCTGCTATCTTCTGCGGATTCGGGATCCGGCGGAGCTCGTCACCCATGCTATGAAGGGCCATATTTTTGAAACCTTTGTGCTGGCGGAGCTGTACAAGGCCTTTGCCCACCGGGGAGAAACGCCGCCACTATACTTCTGGCGCGACAAGACCGGCCACGAGGTTGATGTGGTGATTGATACCGGCGGCAGGTTGATCCCGATCGAAATAAAGTCGAGCGAGACCGTAGACCGTTCTCTGTTTGACGGACTGAAATACTACATTTCACTCGGTTCTCCGGTGTCGGCAAATGGGGTGCTGATCCACGGTGGCAACGGATTGTATCAGCGGGAGCAGTTCCTGGTTCGCCCCTGGTTCCAGTGCATATGACAATGTTCACGGAGGCATAGTGTCCAACTTCACTTTCCTCACCACCACCTGGCCCGACCTCTACGCCACCGCCCGCGAAGCGGAACAGAACGTGACTTCGACTTTGCTCAGTCACCGGGCTTCGGTCAGTACAGGTCCACTCAGTCCGCGGACCAGCTGCTTCTACACCCGCCGCTCGCTGGAAATTGCCGTCAAGTGGCTCTCTGCCAATGATTCATACCTGAAGAAACCTTATGCCAACAACCTGGCCGCTTCCCTGTCGCCGATATTTCACTTGCAACTTTCCACCACAAATAAGATGTTAACAGTATGAAAGTGGTGGAAAAAGACCGGATAATCAACGGCATGCTCCGCGATGAATATCAGCGTTGCCAGGAGATGGTGAGCGAGTTGGAGCGTGCTGCGTCTGTACTGCCCAAAGGCTCTCTGCAGCAGCGGCAGAAATGCTATAAAGAGAATGAGTATTCCTACTATTTTCTGAAATATCGGGAGGGAAGCCAATCCGTAAGCAAGCATGTGGCGGAGAAGGATGTTGAGGCTGTCAAGGAGGGTGTTGCCCGGCGGAAGAAGTACGAACAGCAGATCAAGGGATTCAAAAGCCGCATGGCCTATCTGAAAAAGATCCTCGGGGTGGATGTATGATAAGCATGCATCTGACTAGCCACTCTGATCAGGTTATACTGGCGCGGATTTGACGTTCGAATTACGGGAGTAAACTGTGAAAACTGAGAAAAGCGATATTGTCATTTATCAGTCTGAAAGTGGTTCCGCATCCCTCGAAGTCCGTCTCGATCATGAAACTGTTTGGCTGACTCAGGACCAGATGGGAGAACTGTTTGGCAGAGAACGCTCGGTAATCACCAAGCATCTGCGTAATGTATTCAAAGAGGGTGAGCTGGAAGAAAAATCAGTTCGTGCAAAATATGCACATACTGCTGCAGATGGTAAAGAGTACCAGACGCAGTTTTATAATCTTGATGCAATCATCTCGGTTGGCTATCGGGTAAATTCCAAACAAGGCACTTCATGTCATTGACTACGACGAGGGCATTAGTATCGTCAATGCCATGAAGGGGGGAGTTTGATGGCCTGTTCGGTGTGGAAAAGGACCAGGGATTACTTCATCGACCTGTTGCTGCGGGAGTCGGGCTGGGACCCGCACGGGATTGATGTGGAGGAGTATCCGGTAACCGGAATGCCGGCTTCGACTACTTCGGCTTCGCTCAGCACAAGTCCGCTCACCCACCAATCGACAACACTGGCTTCGACTCCGCTCAGCAAACAGGCTTCGATCGACCAGCGGCAAGAAGGGCCTGCCCTGAGCGGAGCCGAAGGGAAGGGCTTTGTCGATTATGTCCTCTGGGGCGACGACGGTCTGCCGCTGGCGGTGGTGGAGGCAAAACGGACCAGGAAGAATTCTCGGGTCGGCCAGCAGCAGAGGGCAGCGGTGTAACTTTTTTGTGACTTAGAAAATATCAGGTATAAGACGACGTTCCACATTCGTTATAAAGCCGCTGGTCTTTCCGGGTTGACTGCACCATGTTGGTCATGTAACATGACCATGAAGGAGCTATGCCATGTCCCAATTCAATATCGCTGACGCAAAATCGCACTTTTCCGAACTGGTGCAAAAAGCATTGCTCGGAGAGGAGGTTGTCATCGC
>JAYSLX010000255.1:0-7507 GCA_043725245.1 Geobacteraceae bacterium
GGGTGGGTATCCGAGTGGCCGGCGATCAAGGCTGATGAGTTTCTTCGAAAATTGCTAATCGACTGGGCGAAAGGGCCGGGCGCAGCAAGCAGCGCCCCTACAACAACCCTTCTCCCCTTAACATCGCAAACAGTTCCTGTTCCTTTACCTCCATCCTGTGGGCCTCGGCATCACCGCTCCGCTCGTGGTCGTAACCGGTTAGATGCAAGATCCCATGCATAAGCAGGAAGAAGAGCCTCTCTTCAAAGGAGATTTCCGCCTCGATCGCTTCTCGTGCCGCAGTATCGGCGGAAATAACCACATCCCCAAGGGCATCTGGATTAACACCTCCGAACTCACCCTCCTGAAGGGAAAAGGAAATTACATTGGTTGGTCCGTCTTTTTGCAGGTAATCGCGGTTGATCCTGCGGATTGAGCGGTCCCCCACAATGGAGATCGAGAGCTCGCTACCTTCCGCTCCCAAGTCGCTTAAGACCCTCTCCGCTACTTTTCTGAGGATGCTCGTCGCTATCCGGTGACGGCGCTGGCGGTTGGTTATTGCTATATTCAACAGGCTTCCTCCCTCCACCGGTCTTATCCTTATAAGCAGGCTCCGGGTACTCAATCCTATGGTGATAGATACCATTCAGCACGCGGTTGAAGCTTTTGGCAATCTCGTGCAGGTTTTTCAGCGTCAGTTCGCATTCATCAAGTTGACCGTCGATGAAGATATTGTTGATGATTTTCTGCACCAACCCCTGAATCCTTGCCGGCGTAGGGTCTGAAAGAGTGCGGCTTGCAGCCTCCACAGCATCTGCCAGGAGCACCAGACCGGCTTCGCGTGTCTGGGGTTTGGGTCCTGGGTAGCGGAAATCCTGCTCATTGATTGCCGTCGGATCGGCAGCCTGAGTCTTGGCCTTCTGAAAGAAGAACGAAATCAGACCGGTGCCGTGGGACTGGCGAATGATGTCGATAATAGGCTGGCCGAGACGGTGCTCGCGCGCAAGCTCCACCCCTTCCTTGACGTGCGCGATAAGGATGAGAGCGCTCATGCTCGAAGAGAGCTTGTCATGCCGATTATCGCCACCCTTCACGTTTTCAATGAAATAGAGAGGTTTGGAGACCTTGCCGATGTCATGATAGTAGGCCGCCACCCTGGCAAGGAGCGGATTTGCATGAATAGCCTCTGCAGCTGACTCCACAAGGTTACCCACTAGTACGCTGTGGTGATATGTCCCCGGAGCCCTTACCATCAATTCGTGGAGAAGAGGCGCGTTAAGGTTTGAGTACTCGAGGAGTTTCATGTCTGTAGTGTACTGGAAGATGTTCTCTATCGGAGGAATAACCCCGGTAACTATCATCGAGGTCAATACTCCGCCGATAAGAGCAAACGCCCCGACGTAGAGGGTCTGCACTGAGAGTAGGTTGTCGTTCAGAATCTGGAAGGAGAGCGCCATAGCCACGTTCACCACACTCACCTTCAGGCCGGCCGTGTATATGACCCCGCGGTCCTTGCAGTGCCTTACTCCATGGGCTCCCACCACACCCCCCATCAGCGCGTAGATCACGATGGAGAGACTGCCGTCGAACATGATGCCGGCAAGCGGGGCACACACGGCACAATAGACCAGGGCGACTTCGGAGTTGAGTATGATCCTCACCAGCATCGGGGCAAGGGCAAAGGGGAACAGATAATAGAAACTCGTAGAGTTGATGGTTGAGAGAAGCCCCCCCATTGCAGAGGAGACCATCAACCCTGTTCTGAGAAGGGCGAAACTGAACAGGGTAATCAGGGATATCAGGACAAGGTCTTTGTTGCCGGGAGAGAATTTTCTGATGTTCTTCCGGGCGAATCGGTAGGGGAAATAGAAGAGGATAAGGACAAGGCAGAAAACACCGACTCCTGTGAAGATCCTTACAATGGCTTTCTTACCGGCAAAAATCTGCTCCAGCCTTCGAACCTGTTCCTCGCTGAGCCTCTCGCCTGAGCGAACGATCATCTCCCCGCGCTTCAGCTGGTACAGGACAGGGCTAACCGCATTGCTGGCAGCATGTCGCCTCTCCTCCGACGCATCCCTGTTGAGGATGAGGTTCGGCATGAGCGATCTGGCCAGTATCCCTTTGATGAATTCCTGATCGTGGGGCTCTACACCACCGGAGATTCGGAGCTCCCGAAGAAGTTCCCTTGCCTTGGCAATATCCATAGCCTTAAACGAACGCTCGAGGGACCCCATTGACTCACAGGTTCTGGAGTCCTGCATCACCACCCCGTGAGTCAGGTCAGTACCGAACATGCGGTCATCGGACACAATCTTGTTTGCATACACCACCCCGGCCAGGCGGTTGATCTCCGCCAGAAGGGAACGGTCGGATTTGACTCTGACGAGTGCAAAATATTCAGAATCCGTCAGTTTCAATCCCAAAGCATCGTTAAGCGATTTACGGAGGTTGGTCTTATCGGCCTTCCGGTCCGATGAACGGGCTGCTGCTGCCCTTGAAAGAGCCAACTCAAAGCGCCTTGTTACCTCCTGGCCTGCGGTTGCATTGAAATCGTAGACATAGGGGACAGAAGCCTCGGCTTCCGTGCGCTTCTTCTCTGTCAGGCGACTGTCCTCAAGGAGATAATCCTGTGTGGCACGTATATCCGAGTTGGCAATGTCGCCAACCTTGTAGCGGGGACCGCCAAACTGTTGACCTGGCAGAAGGAGTAAGGTCAGCATGCAGGATATGCAGAGGAGCAGGATGGTCCGGTTGCGCCGGACCTGATGTGGGGCGGAAAACCGTTCCAACATCGAATTGATGAAGCGTTCTCCAATAAGCGCCAGTGGGTTTCTGGGCTGAATTGATTTTTCGGGGCCGTCCACGGGCATTCAGATCCTGATATCTGATATTTACTGAGCAACAGATCTTAAGGTGATGATTCCGGCACAATGGCTAACTATATCACTTAACAGGATCAAGACAATGGAAAAAGGAGTTGCCGGCATCATAGGCTCTTTATCCTGATTAAGCTGGCGGGCGCGTCAACCAACGGTGGACTTTTCACCATTCTGTGCTATATAAAAGAGGCTTAATCGGCGGGCAGAACAGCCCGCTCTCAATTTTATTCTCTTTGAAGGGGGAGTTCATGAGTCAGATCACCGATGTCTATGCCAGAGAAATCCTTGATTCGCGAGGCAATCCGACCCTGGAGGTCGAGGTTTTTCTCGATTCGGGCGTTATGGGGCGAGCTGCAGTGCCGTCAGGCGCATCTACCGGCGAGCGCGAGGCGCTGGAACTGCGGGATGGTGACAAGAGCCGCTATCTCGGCAAAGGTGTCCAGAAGGCAGTAGATAACGTCAACACCCAGATTGCCGATCAGATCATCGGCATGGAAGCCACTGATCAGGTTGGAATAGATCAGAAGATGCTGGAACTTGACGGCACCGAATACAAGAGCAACCTGGGTGCCAATGCCATCCTCGGCGTCTCGCTTGCGGTAGCCAAGGCCGCTGCAGAAGAGGTTGGACTACCCCTCTACCAATACATAGGCGGCTGCAACGCCAAGGAGCTTCCGCTGCCGATGATGAATATCATCAACGGTGGTGCCCACGCCGATAACAACGTGGACATCCAGGAATTCATGATCATGCCGGCCGGCGCAAAGAGCTTCAAGGAGGCTCTCAGGATGGGGGCAGAGATATTCCATGCCCTTAAAGGTGTTCTGAAAGCCAAGGGGCACAGCACTTCAGTTGGTGACGAAGGTGGCTTCGCACCGAACCTCAAATCCAATGAGGAGGCGCTGGAAGTTATCATGGAGGCCATCGTCAAAGCCGGCTTCAAACCGGGCGAAGAGGTACTTCTCGCCCTGGATGTCGCTTCTTCCGAGCTCTTCGAAAATGGAATATACACCCTTGAGAACGAAGCAGAGCCGAAAAAAACGTCTGCTCAAATGGTTGATTTCTACGAAAACCTGGTGAACAAGTACCCGATAATATCCATCGAAGACGGTATGGCCGAGAACGACTGGGATGGCTGGAAGCTCCTGACCGAAAGGCTTGGCAAGCGGGTGCAGATCGTCGGCGACGACCTCTTCGTAACCAATCCAAAGATCCTGAAGGAAGGTATCCAGAAGGGGATCGCCAACTCGATCCTGATAAAACTGAACCAGATCGGCACCCTGACTGAGACCCTTGACGCCATTGAAATGGCCAAGCGTGCAGGATACACAACGGTTATCTCCCACCGTTCCGGCGAGACCGAAGACACCACCCTGGCTGACCTGGCGGTTGCAGTTAACGCCGGCCAGATCAAGACCGGCTCCCTCTGCCGTACCGACCGGGTTGCCAAGTACAACCAGCTCCTCCGGATAGAGGACGAACTGGACACCGTTGCACAGTTTCGCGGCAAGGACGTCTTCTACAATATAAGAAAATAACAAAACACCGCTATAAGTTCCCCATACACAAGGGGTTAGATGATCGCATCTAGCCCCTTTTCCTTTCTGTTGCTCCATCGAGATATCTGAAAACAGCGTGCCTCATCTATAATATGAATCTGACTTGATAATCAGGCTGCAGAGGCTAGAATTTAATGGCAGTCCCAATACGTACAGAGAGTAGTTCCGTTCACAGTATACCCGGAACCACAAAAGATGTTGGAGTCGCAGCCCGGATGCATCAACCAACTGATGGGAGCAGAGTATCTCGGCATGCAACTGTCCGGCAGGAGAGGACTTCAAGATCATATGAACATTCTGCTTGTCTATCCCGAGTACCCTGACACCTTCTGGGGTTTTCGCCATGCCCTGAAATTCGTCGGCAAGAAAGCCCCTTTCCCTCCACTGGGTCTTCTGACCTTGGCAGCCATGCTCCCCACTCCATGGAAGAAAAAGCTGATCGACTTGAACGTGCAGCCGCTCAGCGACCAGGAGATCATCTGGGCTGATTATGTCTTCATCAGCGCCATGAGCATCCAACGGCAATCAGTGATCGCAATCCTCACGAGATGCCGGCGTCTGGGGGTTAAAACGGTTGCAGGAGGACCACTCTTCACAACAGCTCCGGAAGAATTTGACGATGTTGACCATCTCGTACTGGGCGAGGCTGAGATGACCCTCAACTGCTTTCTGAGAGACCTGGATAAGGGCCATGCAAGGCATCGGTATGACGCCGACAGTTTTCCGGATCTTGTCGACACACCCTTGCCGCTCTGGGAGATGATCGATCTCCGAAAGTATGGCGGAATGAACATACAGTATTCGAGAGGGTGCCCGTTCGACTGCGAATTCTGCGACATTACCCATCTCTTTGGCCGAAAACCCCGCACCAAAAGCAGAGAGCGGCTTGTTGCGGAGTTTGACGCCCTCTATCAGCACGGATGGCGTGGAGGTCTGTTTCTCGTCGACGACAACTTCATAGGCGACAAACCCAAGCTGAAGAACGAGACCCTTCCGGCGATAATTGACTGGATGAATACGCATAACCATCCTTATGATCTCTATACGGAGGCATCAATAGATCTGGCTGATGACAATGAACTGATGGCGCTGATGGTCAAGGCCGGATTTGAAGAGGTGTTTATAGGCATTGAGACTCCGGATGACGAAGGGCACTCAGAAAGCGGCAAATCGCCAAACAGGAACCGCGACCTTCTGTCCAGCGTAAAAAGGATTCAGGAGGCAGGCCTCCAGGTGCAGGCGGGATTCATTGTCGGCTTTGACAGTGATCCGCCGTCGATATTTGAACGGCAGATCCGCTTTATCCAAGAGAGCGGCATCGTCACAGCAATGGTTGGGATTCTCATCGCCCTGCCCGGCACCAAACTCTACAAGCGCCTCCTCAAGGAGGGGAGAATCCTGAGAGAATCGTCGGGCAACAACACCGCCATTGCCCTGAACTTCATTCCGTCCATGAAGCCCGAGGCACTCATCAGCGGCTACCGCACCATCCTCAATACTATTTATGCACCCCGCCAGTATTATCAACGGGTGATAAGGTTTCTCACGCACTACCAGCCACAGACGCAGGTACGTTTTCGCCTCAAGCAAGGGTATGTCGCGGCATTTTTCAAATCCATGCTGATTCTGGGGGTCATAAGCAAGGAACGGTACCACTTTTGGAAGCTTTTCTTCTGGTCTCTAGCCAGAAAGCCCGAATTATTCCCTCTGGCCATCACATTTGCCATCTATGGTTTCCACTTCAGAAAAATCGCTGAAAACATCCGTTGGGACGGTATGGTCAATGACCCCAGCTGCATGGGATGACAAGTATTGTTGTTTTACACGAAGGGGCTCTCTTGCTTCTACCTGGTAAGGCTCCCCTTTACCGAAACAGGAGGCTGCTGAAATGACACGGAACTCACAACCGCCCGACAATAGATCCAAAAATGGTCTGACACTTCCCCTCTCAGGACTGGGGCTTGCCACCATTGCCCTTGCCATAATGATTTCGGCAGGGCTTGGTACCCGCATCGGTTTTTGGCACTTCCGCACAGGCTTCACCCTACTCAAGTACGGAGTTTATTTTGAAGTGGCAGCCCTTGTCCTCTCACTGGCCGGCACAATAAAATCGGTCAAGAGAGGCCTGATCCTCGGAGTTTTACTTGCCTTTACCGGCACCTGCATCTCAGTTGTGTCAATAGCCGTCCCGCTCACCTGGAAACGGGCCGCATCCGGCCTGCCGCGCATACACGACATTACGACAGACACGGTAAATCCACCTAGTTTCGTTGCCGTCGTTTCTCTGCGCGAGAATGCGCCAAACTCTCTGGAATACGGCGGCACCGAGATAGCAACCATGCAACGACAGGCCTATCCCGACATCAAGACTTTCGTTATGGATCTACCTCTGGAGAGAGCCTTTTCAAAGGCACTAGATGCTGCACACGAAATGGGATGGAATATTGCGGCTGCAGACCCGACTCAAGGCCGGATTGAGGGGACAGACACAACCTTCTGGTTCGGCTTCAAAGACGATATTGTGGTCCGCATAGCCCCCGCAGGCAACCGCTCCCTGCTGGATGTACGATCCGTCTCACGGGTCGGCATCAGCGATGTAGGAACAAATGCCAAGCGAATCCGCGCCTATCTGAAGAAACTGGGAAGGAATGAGTGATCGCAACCCCTCATCGGAGTTGATACTGTTTGTCATCGCGGGGTGCCATGAGTGTCATCGGGGTCTTCCTGCTGTTCAGCCTAGGTTTGATGGTTAGTTCGACCATTTCGGCTCATTTAGGAGAGTGTCATCTTCTAAATGAGCTTATTTAGTTGAATTCGTCAAGTGCAAAAGCAGGCAGCCGTGCATTCCGACCCTTCAGTTCCGCTACTTTTGCTTCAAGAGGAGAATAAGAAAAATGCGTAAAAGAAAAATGCGGGACAGATTTATTTTTCACTAATGAACAATGAATTAAATAGATCTGTCCCGCATTATTCATGTGTCCCGCATTATTCAAAAGTAGCCTGTTGCTACGGCCGGTTTACCACTGGACTGAACCGCGCATCCGGGCGCATATCTTCATCTGTGTGCTGGCGCTGCAGATCGAGCGGTGG
>JAYSLX010000256.1:0-3449 GCA_043725245.1 Geobacteraceae bacterium
ACGGATCACCGAGGCTGCCATCTACCTTGAAAAAGGTGAACACCTCTGGAAGATGACCTTGAAGGGCGAACAGTTCCATTTCGCTTCGTTCAAGGCGCCTCAGGTCAAGGAGGAGCGGGACAACACCGTTGAAGGTGCGAGTGAGCGTGAAGCGGTTTTCTACGAGCGGATGTACGTGCTTGAGCTCGGGTTTCAGCTGTTCGACAGCCTCTATTCAACCTTTCTTGCACTCAGGCTAGGTGTCGATTGGGAAGAGAAGTTACAAAAGATTGATGCCTGGCTTCAAGAGATCTGATCACCCTCCATGCACCACTGCAGCCCACCAGGCCGATGCAACTGCCATGGCGCTGCCTAGCGCCAGCAGTGCATTGAGCAGCCTGCCTGGGGGGCCGTACCTCTCTAGAATGTATTCCGCAACAAGCCCGATCCCTATCCCGAAGAGAAAGCCGAACAGGTGTGCCCCCAGATCGGTATGCTCCCCTTCTGTCCCTAGCGCTGCAAGCAGGGCCATTGCAGCAGCGACAGGGACGAACCATCGCTTCCGGAGGTGGTGCCGGTAGCGTACCAGGCTGATCGATGCGAGGATGCCGACACAGCCGAAGACAAGAGTTGATGCACCAACCGAGCTGTGAGTAGGGAGGTTGAAGTGTGCGTTGGCAAGGTTGCCGAGAATGCCGGAGCAGAGGAGAAGGCTCCAGGCAAGCCCTGAACCTAGCTCGCGGCAGAGAAAGATTATGAATATTCCTCCTATGGTCAGGTTGCTCAAGAGGTGGACCGAGTTGGCGTGTAGAGTGAGCGAGGTGATAAGTCGCCACCATTCTCCATCAAGGATCCTCGCTGCCTGTGCCTTTCCAAGTTGGGTCCAGTCAGGCGGTGTCTGCCCCATCAGGGGGATTTCAAGCAGGGTTAGATTGTGAAAGACGGCAAGGAGGAGAAGTACCGAAAGGGTTGCAAGGGTATTCTCTTCCAGTCGATTAGGTGGCGGTGGCGGTGGCGGCCAGTTGCGGTTTTCCTCCTCGAATAATGAGAGCTCCTGAAAGGCTTTATCAAGCCTCCGTTCCGGGACCAGCAGCTGCCACCCAATTCCGAAACGCTCTGTGCGCCAAGGAACTTTGCGTGACTCAAGTACAAGGGACCAGATTCTTACCTGCCGCTCCGAAAGTATGAAGCTGGAGCTCCACTTATCCAGCCTTACAGGAAGCGGAATCCATTCCTCTTCGTCGAGTTCGATATTTCCCGTCTCTTTCTCCATATGCTGATACTATAAGCATTGCCGGCTCCCTTTGCCATCTTTTCGAAGAAAATAATGCGCGCTTTAGCCATAAAACCCGACCTAGAACTATTTGTCCGTCCCAAGGGGCAAAAAAGTCATCTGTTCAGGAAGTTGGCGATCCTCTCTGCAATCTTTGAATGTGTCAGTCCGTACTGCTCAGCGAGCACCTTGTCCGGGACCAATGCGTCGAACTGCTCTACGTTGCGTGGTGACAGCGATAGGTTAGACTATCTCTCAAGGAGAAACTCCCATGAGTAATGACCATGATCTGATAATCCTCGGCTCCGGCTCGACCGCTTTTGCAGCGGCCCTTCGTGCCCAATCGTATGGAGTGCGTGTATTGATGATCGAGAAGAGTGTCCTGGGTGGCACCTGCATCAACTGGGGGTGCATCCCGAGCAAAACCTTGATACATGCTGCCTTATTTAACCATGAAGCCGGGCTGGGGGCAAGGATCGGACTTCTCCTCGACAGCCATGGTGTGGATTATGACCGGCTTTCTGATCATAAGGATGAGGTGGTTGCCGGACTCCGACAGGATCGGTATCTGGATGTCCTGAAGAATGTTGACGGCCTGGAGATGGTCAAGGGAACCGGGCGTTTCCTCGATTCGCGGACTGTTGAGGTGAACGAGCGCCGCTACTCTTCCGACCGGATTCTGGTTGCAGTGGGTGGTCTACCGCGTATCCCGGCCATTGAAGGGCTCGAAGGGAGCGGGTATCTCACAAGCCGGAGTGCGCTCCTGATGAAGAAGCTCCCCAGGTCGCTGGTGGTCATCGGTGGCGGGGTTATTGCCGTGGAGCTGGGACAGATGTTCCACCGCTTCGGTTGCAGGGTAACCATTCTCGAGCATGGTCCGAGCCTTCTGCCGACCTTTGATCGTGATCTGGCCGAGAGTCTGCAGGATGTTCTGATAGCCGAGGGGTTAAAGGTGGTGCCGAACGTTGCCTTCTGTTCGGTGGCCAGGGTCGGGGACCTGACGGTGGTCAATGCCGATGTGGCAGGGAGTCGCCATGAGTACACCGCTGAACAGCTCCTTCTTGCCGTTGGGACCGGACCATCCACGGCAGGAATTGGCCTGGAGAGGGCAGGGGTTGAACTTGACCGGAAAGGTTTCATTGTCACGGACAGCCGGATGCGAACCTCGACACCGGGCATATGGGCGGCAGGTGATGTGATCGGCGGGATGATGATAGCGACGGTCGGAGCCAGAGAGGGGATTGTGGCTGTTGACGACATGTTGAATCCTGGTTGCGGGTGCACCATGAACTACCTTACCGTGCCGATGGCTATCTTCACCGATCCTGAGATGGGGATTGTCGGCCATACGGATGAGACCGCTTCAAAGGCGGGATTTGATGTCATGGTCAACTCGATCCCGGTCAGCACCGTTCCAAAGTCGCACGTTACAGGACATACGGCTGGTGTGATCAAGCTAGTGGCTGACAGGGCTACCGGGCGCCTGCTCGGGGGTCATCTCCTCTGTTACCGGGGCGCCGAGCTTGTCAACGAGGTGGCGCTGGCGCTTTGTCTGCATGCGACAGTCCAGGACCTGGCCAATACCGTTCATGTATACCCTTCCATCGGAGAGGGGTTGAGGCTCTGCGCCCAAGGGTTCAGCAGGGATTTGAGCAGGCTCTCCTGCTGTGCCGAATAGCAATGGGTAAGGCCGTAGCGCGTTGAAAGTAATTTTCAAAAACGTCTTTATGGGTGTATAATTTAAACGTAAGAAAGGATAAGCGGTTATTACCAATAAGGCTGGAAACCCGCTGATCATGACCATTGGAAAGGGGCGGGGGCCGGAAAGGAGACCGAAAATGAGAGGCCAGGAAATAGTGAGATCGATCAATGAACGGCGAGGCATGGATCATAGCTTTGTAAAGTGGTGGCGTAAGGAGGAGGACTTCCTTGATTATGACCTGATCGACCGGTTTGTGGAGAATACCGGAGGAACCGAAGAGATCGGGGGGGTCGATCTGCTGACCATGGATGACATGTGGGACGAAGTCAGACGGATCGGCGGCACACGGGTAACGCTGCTGCATGACGCGGACGGCGACAAGGTCAAGTGGGTCCACGAAGGCAAAACAGGCCCGCGGACAAACGTATGTGCCTTTACTCCTGAAACATTGATGGAGATTTATGATGTTGAGACAAAAGGCAATCCCGTTGATTC
>JAYSLX010000257.1:0-6912 GCA_043725245.1 Geobacteraceae bacterium
CTGCTCTTCCAGTATGACCACCTTGTACCCACGGGTTTCAAGAAGGCGCATCAAGGTATAGAAGACAGGATCACCGTTGAAATAGCTGACCACGTAGCGAGCCCCGCCGATCTCGAAAAAACGGTCGGCGCGTATGTCGAGACGAAGGCCGCTGTCATTGGGACCGTAAAGCTCAACCATGCTGTCACGACTGTACCGGATATCAAGTGACGAGATAAGCCGGTCGGAAATGTCCGAAACCTTGCCGGCACTTATCCGATGAATGCTATGACCGCCTTCCGGCGCAAGATTACGCTTTACAGGATACGGTTCCTGAACCTGAAACCCCTGGCGATTAAGAAAAGAGACAAGGCTTTGAGGTGTTGGGCTTCTGTCTTCGTTGACATTGAGAAGCACCATCTCTTGACGCAACAGACTTTCCGGAGTCTTCTCAACCTTGAAATCGCTGTTTACGGTCAGTTGCGGGTCTGTGCCGAAATCGACCGTAAAATTTTCTGAAACCGAGAAAAAGCGGCCGGCATCAAGAAGCGAGGCATAAAACCGCTTCCGGTTGTCGGGGTTCTCATTGACGAACCTTACCTGCTCTCCACGCTCCTGGATCAGGCTTTTCACCAAAGGGGGCAGGCGCCCATCCGCGTCGACAAGGATGGCCGCCCCGTCTTGAGCAGTAAGAGTAGGAAAGCGATTTGGGTCAATGCTCAAGGAGAAGTTGTCGCCACCGAACTCTACCCCGCGCTCCTTGCCGGTAGACGGGACAAGGCTCTCCCAGAGATGGGCTGCAGCAGAGACCGCCGCATAATTCACCGCTCCCCGGTGACCGGCCAAACTATACTCCTGCAACGGCATGGCTGATCCGGCCGTAACATGCCTTACATCTCGCAAAGCCGCAGATTTTTTCCCGCCTGTTCTGCCAGAAACGCTTAAAGGGATTGCGATGCTGCATCCTACTTTCAGGCCCCTTATATCACTGATGCCGTTTATCCTTCTCACACTCGGCATCAGCGCCTCGGCCTGCTTCTCGGTAAAACCGTACTCCGACATCAGGATGCGATAAAGATGGTCACCCGGCTTTATGGTGTAGTGGGAAAAGCCATCCGCATTACGAGCATGCAGCCGGGAAGAGCCCTTTACCGGTTTGACCTTTACAGGAGCTCCGGAAGAGATTCCCTTGGGGTCAAGCTCCTTGGTGTCAAGTTCAAAACGGGGTTCAATTGCATGCACTTCCCCCAGTAGTACAAGGAGGGCCAAAGGAATGACAGCGGTTATTGCAAACAGGCAACGACCTGCAAACAGCATAGTAACTCCGGTATTAACAAGTCTATTATGAACGGCTAAGGGACGGTAACCACGATCCCCCGAATCTCTTTATTGGTCTTTTTCCTGTAAATCACCATTTCAGCCTCGCCGGGTAACCGGGCGCTCTCCAGAAGATAGTTCTGCTTTTCGATGGGGGGAGCAGGCGAATATGATGCATTCCCGAATATCTGTCCGAGTAGCGTGACAAGCATACCATCGGGAATCGATTGCTCACCGGTTGCAATCAGCTGGATTGCCTTTATTTCGCCCTGCGCATTGAAAACCTTGAACTCCATCCCCTTGCCGGCATACCGATTCCAGCCAGGGTGGTGCGATTCATAGCCGGGATCTTTTCCTGATAGGGGGATTATTTCCGGAAGCTTTGCAATGCGGGCCTGCGTGGCTGGCTGCGTGACAGGCGCCTGAGGAGCCGGAGCCTCTGGGGCAGAGGAAACCGGAGGGGTAATCTGCACCACCGGAGGTGTAGGGTGTGTGAAGTGGTATATGAGAGCCGCCAAAGCCAGTGCGACAGACAAACCGGCAACATAGAGCCATGGCTTGCGCTTTGTCGACCTACTCTCAAGGAAGGTGTGGTCAAACGCAGCGATATTCCGGACTTTTGCCGATGGTTCGGAAAACGGTCTCCTCACTGGCTGCGTGTCAGGATGCGACTGATTCACGGTAGAGCTAGAATCCGTTGGGCGAATGTCATGAGACTTTACTGTCGAAGCTGCCCCCCCCCTACGGCTTTCCGCAGGGGTCGAAATATGAGCATCATCTTTTACTGAAGAGATTGGCTTGATATCTGCCTTCTTTTGAGTAGTGTGCGGATTGACGGCTCGGGATGTTTCAGTTACCGGCCCAGGGGTCACAGGCAGAGGTTCCGCATGGTATGGTTGGGCAACAGGGTCGGTTAACGAAACCAGTTCAAATGCATGGTTTTCCTTAGCACCCTGTAAACCGTCAGCATAAGCGGGAGGAGGCGCGGGTTCTTCCCGCCAGAGAGTCGGCAGTTGCTTGTCCAGCTCTGCACGAAAGAGAGATATAAGCTCTTTATCCGGTACGGAAAAATTGAGACAGCCGTCATAACTTGATCGTGCACTTTCGTTAAGAGATGAAGCATCCCCCAACAGGACAATGCGGGGAGCGGAATCCCGCAACAGCCCCTTGATCTGTTTGGCAATTGCCCCCCCAGACACCCCGTCTATCTCTCCCTGGATAAAGACCAAGGCAGGACGTTTGTCGAATACCGATTTGAGACCATGTTCATAGTCTGAATCAACGCTTATCTGCGACTTTACCAGAGGCTGGAAATACTCTTTTATCCGAACGGCCCGCTGATCGTTTGCAATAATGACAACAGTTATCATGAGAATAAGAGTAACCTAATCGTTGCGATTTGCAACGTTCTGTTGATTGTGACGCAAAGATAGCCTGAGTGATTTTTTCACATTACCTCTACCCTTGCGTTAGGGTCCAGTGGATTTGTCCTTACCGCAAGCGAGAAAAGGTAGGGGTAGTCGTTCTTAAGATGCTGCATGTAGACCAACCACTGCCTGAGAAGATGAGTATAGGCCCGCTTAATGTCGAGGGAAAGATGGTCGAGATCAGCCTCAGGAAGCTTCGCAAGGTCGGGCCGGTACTCCAGTTCCTCGACAAGATGGAAAACAGCCCACAGGAGCTCGGTGAAATCGTCATGCTCAAGCAGGTTGGGGTTTTCAAGCAAACCAAGCATGAACTGCCGTCTCGATACGAGAAAGCTCCGTAATTCCCCAAGATCACCATTCCTGCTGTCTATGCTTACAGGATGCCCATTTAAATACTCCAATACTGCAGAAAAATCTACATCCTTCCATACCACTGAAACTTTCATCTTTTCCTGCAGCGCGCAGCAATCCCTAACAAAACCAAACCCGTCACGCATAAGCACGGTCCCAACCTCGCTGAAGAAGACCCCGATCACCATGTTCAGCTTCTGGCGAAGCGCATCCCGCTCCCTCTCCTTCAGCACCCGCTCGATCATCAGCGTGACGAAGAGTACGTAAATGGGGAGGAAGGCAAGGTTCCCCAGGAAAGCAAAGCCGATCTCGCGCGGGTGACCGTAGAAAAGGTATTCGAGACCATAGAGCGTCAGCGATACCACCAGCATCACCCAGACCATCTTTTCGCTTTTCATCATGAAACCGATCATACAAAACTCCTATGAAGACCTCAATGCATCGACGATGTTCATTCGGGCTGCCCTGAAGGCGGGCAGCAAGCCACCAACAAACCCCATGAACAGAGCAAACAGAACCCCTTTGCCGAATATACCGGGAGTCATGGAAAAGGAAAAAGCCAGTTCGGCAAAGGATTGCCAGTTCATGGTAGAGATGGTGATCAGCTGCATGAACGATGCAAAGAAGAGTCCTGCAAGGCCGCCCAATAGGCCCAGAAAGAGCGACTCAAAGACAAATGCGGCAAGAATGCTGCCGCGCGTGAACCCCAGTGCCCGCAATGTACCGATCTCCGTCACACGGTTTGCCACCGCCGCATACATGGTGATCATCGCGCCGATCACCGCCCCGAGCGAGAATATAACGGTCAGCGCGACACCCATGATCCGGAGAAACGTCGCCATCGCTTCGGACTGGTCCTCGTAGTAGCGCGACTCCCTCTTTGACTCGATGGTCAAGCGTGGGTCAGATTCGATCCGTTCCTTGAACGCCTGAAACTGGGAGTTATCGCGCAACCTGAAGAGGACTGATGAGTATACCGGCCTGCGAAAGGCCTGCATGAGCTGATCCACGTCACCCCATATCTCCGATGAAAAACCGGTAGCCCCGGCGTCGAAAACCCCCACCACGGTCCAACTCCTCATGCCGAAACGGAGGGTCTCACCGACCCCCCCCCCTTGGAACCGCTCTGCAATGCTTTTTCCGGCCATCACCTCGGCAGACCCGGGGCGCGGCATCCTTCCCGCCACCATCCGAACCTGGGGACGAAGCTTGAGAGATGCATCCCCCACGCCGCGGATCACGACGTTGGACGGTTTGCCGCTCCCCCGTTTGGGAATGTTGATCAGCACCACCAGCTCCTTGGAGAGCAGCTGCCGACCATCCGGGCCAATCGCCACCTCTGGCTGGCTCTCCACGATGGAAGCCTGCGAACGATCCACCCCGCTCTGCACCTCAGACTGCGCCCCTTTGCGGATAACGACTGCGTTGTCCGGCGAACCGGTTGCTATCAGCGTCTTTTTGAGCCCTTCGGCCAGCATCAGGGTTGCAGCAAAGACAAAGACAACCAGCGCCATACCCGATGCGGTCAGCACAGTGGTGAGGCGTCGGGTCCAGAGGTTTCTAAAGCTGTAGGAGATGGGGATCGGCATGGGTTCAATTAATAATCCAACCTGCAGCAAAGTCAAGCTTGCACCAGCTTGAGGCAATAGTCCGATATAAGCAATTTGCCTTTAAGGGTGACATCAATTGTGGTAGAAAGATGATATCGAATTCACCAAAGGGATTGCAATGTACTGGGAAACCCTGGGCTTCACAGAACCGCCGTTCGCTCTGACACCTAATCCCGAATTCCTCTTCATGAGCAGCCATCACCAGGAGGCGTTCGCGCATCTCCTGTATGCCATCGACACCCGTGCCGGCTTCATCGAACTCTCGGGTGAGGTCGGAACCGGCAAGACAACCATCATCCGCACCCTTCTGGAGCAGTTGCCCCCTGAGACCCACCGGAGCGCCTTCATCTTCAACCCGACACTCTCCCCCCTGGGGCTCCTCCAGGAGATAAACCGCGAGTTCAGCCTCCCTTCAACATCCACTGAGACACACGAACTGCACAAGGAACTGAACGGGTTCCTGCTCCGGGAGAACAGCGCAGGGCATACCGTCGTGCTTGTCATCGACGAGGCTCAGAATCTAGCTCCAGAGGTACTGGAGCAGGTCCGCCTTATCTCCAACCTGGAGACTGCGCAGGCAAAGCTGATCCAGATCGTCCTCGTTGGTCAGCCAGAGCTCAAAAGCCTGCTGGCGCGCGAGGAGCTTCGCCAGCTCGCCCAGAGGATTACCGTTCGCTATCATCTGAGACCAATGGAGTTCAGCGATGTACACACCTATATCCGCCACCGAATCAAGGTCGCAGCCAAGGGGAGTGAGCCGGTCACCTTTACCCCCGGAGCAGTCAAACGGATATGCCGGTTTTCAGGGGGCCTCCCCAGGCTTATCAACGCAGCCTGCGACAGGTCCCTGCTCCTGGCCTATACCGGGGAGTCACGCGAGATAACAGCTGCGATGGCGGCGAACTCCATTGCCGACGTTATGAAAGAGGTGCAGACACGCAGATACGGTCTCCGCCATGCTGCAATTGTCGCTCTCATCATCGTTTCAATCGCGGCATCGGGCAGGGTGATCATCTCTCACAGCAACAAAACAGTTCCGAACCGGAACTCCGAATTAAGGGCCAAAATCCCCACAGAGATCCAAAGTATGAACCTGGCAGAAGATGTCAACGGAGTGAAGATTTTGCAGGAACTTCTGAAAACCGCCGGGCATTTCGCCGGCACTCCAAATGGAATCTTTGACAGCGCTACGGAAAGCGGCGTCCGCAACTTCCAGGAAGCTGAAGGGCTTATTGTGGATGGCAAGCCTGGGGGGAAAACCCTTATGCGCCTCTACCAGCTAACGGGCGGCACCTTCCCGTCCGAGGCCTCCGACAAACGGCAAAAGACCGTGGGTGAGGATACCCGATGAGTCTGATACTGGATGCACTGAGAAAGATGGAGCTGGAACGCAAGGCTAAGCGCGGGGGTACGGATGATATCCGCCCGGAGGTATTGCGTTACCGGGGTACCCCGCAGAAGCCTGCGCAAAATCGGCTTGTGCCGGTTGCAATCGTCTTTCTCCTCATTTCGGCCGTCATAACTGCAGGGCTCCTGCTCAAAGGGGAGAGATCAGCACCGCTGCCGCAACCGGCCGAACAAGTGGCAAAATCCATTGTCGCACCCGAGCTCCAACCTGCCTCTCTCCCCACGCCACCAATCCAGCCACCCCAGGCTTCGCCGGGATCGGTGCGAACAGAACCTGCAGTCACCCAACCGCCGCGCCCCTCCAGGAAGACCGAAGCCGAAGAGCCGCATGCTGCTTCACCTGAGCCAACAGGGTCCGCAAATATTACCATATCGGGCATTGCATGGCAGGACGAGCGTAACATGAGGCGAGCCGTGATAAATGGGGTGCTTGTCGGTGAGGGAGCCGAGATTGCCGGTGCCCGCATCGTTGAAATCAAGGAAAACCGGGTGAAGTTCTCACGAGCTGGCCAGACATTCGAAGTAATCTACTCCTCCGCCTTTTCCCCCAGATGAAGCTCCCCTAGCCCAGTCTTATCATGATTGCGCCTGCAAGAATGAACAGGGCCGAGACCAGACGAATCCTGCCGAACGATTCCCCGAGAAAGAGAATACCGATCAGTACCCCCACCAGAATACTTACCTGTCGGACCGGCACGGCATAGCTCACGGGAGAGATATTCAGTCCGTACCTGAAGGTAAGAAAAGATGCCATCATAACCGGCCCGCTCCAGAGGATCAGTCGCCAGTTTTCTCGCAGCTCCGCCCCGATGTGGCAACGG
>JAYSLX010000258.1:0-8791 GCA_043725245.1 Geobacteraceae bacterium
GATGCTTAGGACGGCAAGAGTGGTAGGCTCACCAGAGGTGAGCAGATACGGCGCTTGTACGATCGAAAAAGAGGTACGGTTGACGCAAGAGAGAGCAGAGTATGCATTTATACGTTTTCCGGTGATGGTTTTATCAACCACGGAAGATACCTGATCTCCGCCGGCAAGGATGAGATTCTTGATTGTTCTCCAGTCCCGGTTAATATTCTGCGCTTTTAAAAGGGCGGCAAGACCGCTCACATGCGGCGTGGCCATTGACGTGCCCGACAAGGAGTTGTAGCCCGCTCCGGACACAGTGCTGACAATGCCCACACCCGGTGCGGCTACATGGACCGTGCGGCGGCCATAGTTGGAAAACGATGCCAGGTTGTCTGCCTGATCGGTGGCCGCAACCGCAATAACATTGGGGAGGGTGAATCCGCTAGGATACGACTCCCATGCATCGTTATCGGAGCTATCGTTACCCGCCGCCGCGATGAAAAGAATATCTCTCTGGTCGTTAACAGCGTCATACAAGGCCTGCGAATAGCCACCGCCCCCCCAGCTGTTGTTGGTGGCGACGATGTTTATTCCGTGCTGTTTCAACGCCTTCAAGTACAGCAGGCATTCCACTGCTCCGGCGGTGTCACCGGATCCGCTTGCTGAGAGGAACTTGCAGGCGATGATCTTCACATTCCAGTTCACACCAGCAACACCGGCGCTGTTGTTTCCGATAGCACCTATTGTCCCGGACACATGCGTACCGTGATAGTGGTCATCGATCGGGTCGGAGTCGTTGTTGACGACATCAATGCCGTGAACGTCGTCGATATATCCGTTGCCGTCATCGTCTATGCCGTTACCGGGGATCTCTCCCGGGTTTACCCAGATGTTTCCGGCAAGGTCCGGATGACTGTAACTGACCCCGGTATCAATGACTGCAACCACCACGTCATTCCTTCCCGTGGTCATATCCCAGGCCGCAGGCGCGTTGATCTTTGTCATACCCCACAGTTGGCTGTAGTTTGGATCATTGGGAATCGTCTGGGTCGTATATATGTAGTTGGGTTCTGCATATTCGACGGCAGGATCGTCCCGGAAGAGCTTGATCGCGGTCTCGACGTTCAATCCATGCGGAAGCTTCAGGTGGTGCATGCGCAGTGCAGGGAATTCCTTCACCTTTTGCAGCCCGCGTTTTTCGTGAAAAGACTTTTTTGTCTTTTCCGTTACGCCCGGCTTGAATTTGATGATGACCTCTCCCTCCCGGTAGCTCTTCTTGTCCACGCCGGGATGTTTAACCTCTTTATCAGACGCTGCATCGTTCAATTCCACGCTGGCATGGATTACTGCTGAATGTGACAGAACTACTGCAACACTCAGAAGTAGCACGCGCAATAGTGATTTCATGTACACTCCATTGAAAATAAGAATTAATTAAAAACACTAATGATATTTTCTTATCAATTTGCAACTTAGCAATAAACTGGCCAGAAAGTCTACATTGAAATATATACAAATATAACGTTGACTTTATAGCAGTCGTAAATGACAGGAGATTCTTTCCGATAACGTGGAGTAAGGGGATATGGCCAAATCACGTAGGAAGTCCTGCGAACATAGCTTGCATATTCTGCGATTAGAAAGAAAGAATGCCCCACCAGAGGTAAGGGATTACCTGGCGGAGTTTATGATGTGACATATTTTCCATGATAAGAACTACATCAGACCCCACGACTACTTGTATTGTACTGGGCGGATTTTCCATCCGTATCCATAAAGGGAGCAAGCCCCCACTCGTTGACTTTCCCAACGGCATCTGTTACAAAAAATGGATTTCCAAGCAGAGGCAGCACCCGGAGGATTATGGATCAGTTCTTTTTCAAGCTTTCCATCATGCTGGTGCCGGCACTTATGGCCATCACCTGCCATGAGGTCTCACACGGCTTCGTTGCCTATCGTTTCGGCGACGGCACGGCCAAGACCCAGGGACGCCTTACCTTAAATCCGCTCAGCCATCTGGACATCTTCGGAACCCTTATGATCTTCATTGTCGGGATAGGGTGGGCAAAACCTGTTCCGGTCAATTTCAATAACCTCCGCAACCCCAAGAGGGACATGATCTGGGTGGCGGCAGCAGGTCCTGTCGCTAATTTTTCAATAGCGGCACTGTCAGCTATTATGATGCGGGCGATGGTAGTCATTGGCGATCAAGTGGCAGATGCCTCGTTTCTCCAGCTCTTCATCGACCCTCTGATACTGATGCTCGCCTTTTCAGTCTATGTGAATCTGCTGCTTGCAATCTTCAACCTGATCCCTGTGCCGCCTCTGGATGGGGGGCGGGTTATGGTTGGTCTGCTCCCTTACCGTCAGGCGGCATTCTTGTCACGCATCGAGCCCTATGGCATGATCCTCATCATTGTCCTCGTCTTCTTCACCAACATGTTCAGCTATGTCATCTCGCCGATCTTGAATCTGGGGATAAAGCTCCTGGCAGGTCCCCAGAGCAAGCTCGTCTTCAGTGTCACGAGCCTTTTGATGAAGTAAGGGGAGGGAGCGTTGACTTTAACGTTATGACCACTGCAACCTCGCCATCGAATACCCTTTTTGGAGACCCAACGTTCTTCGGATACACGGTAAGGATCGACGCCTTTGAAGGGCCTCTCGACCTGCTTCTCCATCTCATAAAGAAGAACGAGATGGATATCTGCGATATCTCCATTGCAACCATTACGCGCCAGTACCTTGAATACCTGGAGCTTATGAAGGAACTCAATCTTGAGATTGCCGGTGAGTTCCTGGTGATGGCCTCTACCCTCCTGTATATAAAATCGCGGATGCTGCTTCCTGCCCAGGAGGAAGAATTGGCGGGAGAAGAGGAGGAGCTGGACCCGCGTGCAGAGCTGATCCGTCGCCTTCTTGAGTATCAGAGGTACAAGGATGCCTCTGCTGTCCTGGCAGCCCGTGAAATGCTGGGACGCGACGTATTTGCCCGCAGGGTGGCGCTTGCCGACAATAATGAGAGTCAGGGTGTTGAAGAGCCCCTGGAGATGGAACTCTTCGACCTGGTGGAGGCGTTCAGGCGCGTACTTGCAAAGGTTCCTTTCGAGCGCTTCCACGAAGTGATAAGCGAGAACATAAGTGTCGCAGAGAGGATAGGTCGGATACTCGACCTTTTGGATGAACGCGAGTCGGTGCAGTTTGACCATATCTTCATCGACGAAGAGCTCACCCGCGAATTAGCCATAGCAACCTTCCTTGCGCTGCTTGAACTCTGCAGGTTACAGACCGTCAAGGTTGCCCAGGTTTCTCCCTTCGGCACCATCTGGCTTCTGCGGGGAGCCCGGACAATAACGAACGAAGGCGAAGATGTCGGAACAGAATTGTAAGGCACTCATTGAAGGACTTCTTTTCACGGCGGACGGTCCACTCTCCCTGGACCGGCTTGTTACGCTGCTGGAACTTTTCGAGCGAGCCGAGATAACAGCAGCCCTGAATGAGCTGAAAAAGGAGTGCGAACGTCCGGACAGGGGGATTTTCCTTGCCGAGGTGGCTGGTGGCTTTCAATTCCGGAGCAGGCCGGAGTATTCTGAGGTCATGCGACGACTCCAGAGGAGCAGGCCCGCAAAATTCAGCCAGTCGGCACTGGAGAGCCTGGCCATCATCGCCTACCGACAGCCGGTGACCCGTCCCGAGATAGAGTACCTGCGAGGCGTTGACTGCGGCGGTGTTATAAAGACTCTGCTGGATAAGAAGCTGATCCGGATACTCGGCAAGAAGGATGTGCCGGGCAGGCCGATTGTCTACGGCACAACCCGTGAATTTCTCGAGACCTTCAATCTAAAAAACCTCACCAGCCTTCCCACCCTCAAGGAGATCCAAGATCTTGCCGAACCTCCGGTCTACGAGGAACAGGCAGAGTTGCCTCTCATACCTGAACAGCCCAACCAGATCCATCGAACGGCGAGTGATAGCGTTGCATTCCCTCCACAATCGGGTAAGCTGACTTCATAGGCTTCACTGCTTCCGGAGGTCATTATGATACGCCAGCCTGCCGTAGCCAACCAGTTCTACACCGCTGATCCTCGTCAGTTAAGAACCGAGCTTGCAGAATTCATCTTCCCGGTCACGGTCCCCAAAAAGGTGCTTGGCATCATTGCCCCACATGCAGGCTACGTATATTCCGGCGCTGTGGCAGGCGCTGTGTACGGAGCCATATCCATCCCTGAGACGGTCATCATCCTCGGCCCCAACCACCACGGACGGGGTGCAACTGCAGCACTCTATCCTTCTGGCGAATGGGCCACTCCTCTGGGAAACGTTCCCGTTAACAGCCGACTGGCCGAACTGGTCCGCTTTCATGCTTCAATCGTGGAAGAGGATCCGGTGGCTCACCTGTACGAGCACTCCCTTGAGGTGCAGGTTCCTTTTCTCCAGTATTGCCGGCCGGAGATTTCCATCGTCCCCATCTGCCTCGGCTTTGACGATTTTCTTTCCTGCAGGGATCTGGGTGAGGGGCTTGCCAGGGCGATACGGGAATACGGCACAGAGGTGCTGATCGTCGCCAGTTCGGACATGACCCACTACGAATCTGCCGATGTGGCTAAGAAGAAGGACGAGCTTGCCCTGGAACGCGCAATGTCGCTTGACCCCGAAGGGCTCCTCGCTGTCTGCCGTGCGAAACGGATCACCATGTGCGGAGTGGTTCCTGCTGCGGTGATGCTGGTTGCAGCCAAGGCCCTTGGCGCCACCAAGGGCTGCCTGGTCAGCTATGCCACAAGTGGCGATGTGAGCGGCGATTTCCGGCAGGTTGTGGGTTATGCAGGGGTGACCGTCTCCTGATGGATGTCATAACAACCCACCTGAATGCCGATTTCGACTGCCTTGGCGCCATGGTTGCCGCGCGGAAGCTTTACCCCGATGCGCTGATGGTCTTTTCCGGTTCCCAGGAAAAGTCCATGCGTGATTTTTTCCTCAAATCATCCAGTTATGCCCTCAATTTTACACGTCTCAAAGACCTAGAATTCGACAAGGTAGATAGGCTGATCCTGGTGGACTGCCAGCATACCTCGAGGATCGGACGTTTTGCCGAGGTGGCCCTTCGCCCAGATGTAGAGGTTCATATCTACGACCACCATCCAGAGTCATCCGGCGACATCAAGGCAGACGCCGGGACTATCCGGGAATGCGGTTCATCGACGACCATCATATCGCGCATTCTTGAGGAACGTGGGATAGGGGTTACCTCCATCGAGGCTACCCTCATGATGCTCGGTATCTACGAAGACACCGGCAGCCTCACCTTTCTTGCCACCACCGTGGATGATTTTCTGGCTGCTGCCTGGCTATTAAAGCAGGGGGCGAACCTGAACACGGTCGGAGATTTCATGACCCAGGAGCTGACCTCCGAACAGGTGTCACTCCTCAACGATCTTCTCAAGTCACTTCAAACCAGCACCTTGAACGGGGTTGAAATTTCCATTGCTCAGGCGTCGGTCGACTATTATATCGGCGACATTGCGGTTCTCGCCCATATGATGCGTGACATGGAAAACCTGGAAGCTCTCTTTCTGGTAGTGGGGATGGCCAGCAGGGTCTATATCGTCGCACGTAGCAGGATTCCAGAGGTGAACGTGGGGGATGTCCTCCGCGAACTGGGTGGTGGAGGGCACGCCACGGCCGCATCTGCCACCATTAAGGAGTTGACGCTGATCCAGGTCTTGACCCGCCTGGAGGATGCACTTCGCACGAAAGTGAATCCGAGGAGGGTTGCCAGGGACATCATGTCTGCGCCGGTAAAAACGATGGAGGCCATTACCCCCATTGCAGAGGCACGGGAGCTGCTCACTCGTTACAACGTGAATGCCATGCCGGTCATGTCTCGTGGTTTGATGATTGGGATCATATCGCGACGCATCGTGGAGAAGTCGCTCTACCATCATCTCGGCCACCTTCCGGTGAGCGAGTACATGCACACCGAGTACCTCACTGCAACCCCTGAGACCCCTGTTCAGGAGATTCAGGAGTATTTTGTCCGCCAGAACCGCCGCTTCTCGCCGGTGTTTGAGAATGGGGAACTGGTGGGGGTGGTGACCCGCACCGACATGCTCCGCTCGATGTATGCCGGCGAGGCCCTCTACGACCTGGCGCGTGAAGCTGTTCCGATGCGCAGCAAGGAGGTCGCCCGATTGATGCAGGGGAAACTCACCCCAAAGGTGCTCAAGATTCTGCGCGATGTCGGCGAGGTTGGTGCAGGACTGGACCTGCCGGTCTATGCCGTAGGCGGCTTTGTACGGGATCTCCTGCTGGGGAGCCAGAACCTGGACATCGACATAACCGTGGAAGGGGATGGCATCCTCTTTGCCGAGACCTTTGCCGAACGTTTTGGCTGTCGCTGCAAGGGCCATATGAAATTCGGTACAGCAACGATCGTATTTCCCGATGGCTTCAAGATCGACGTTGCCAGCACCCGGCTTGAGTACTACGAGACACCTGCGGCCCTGCCGGTGGTGGAGCGGTCTTCATTGAAGATGGACCTTTACCGCCGTGACTTCACTATCAATACACTGGCTATACAGCTCAACAGTCCGGATTTCGGCCTGCTGGTCGATTATTTCGGAGCCCAGCGAGACCTGCAAGAACGGACAATAAAAGTTCTGCATAACCTTTCATTTGTGGAGGACCCGACCAGGGTATTTCGAGCTATCCGTTTCGAACAGCGTCTCGGTTTTCATATTGCCAAGCATACCGAGAACCTGATCAAGAATGCGGTAAGAATGGATTTTCTTCACAAACTTGGGGGGAAGCGGCTTCTTAACGAGCTGGTGATAATGCTCCGTGAGCGTGATGCAGCGGCTGCCGTCGAGAGGATGGCAACGCTTGGGCTCCTCCGTTTCATTCACCCCCAGCTTAAACTTACGACAGAATCCAGGCTATGCCTTGATGAAGCCAGGCATATCCTATCCTGGTTTGAGCTCCTCTTCCTTGAACGGCGCTATGAAAAATGGGTGGTCTATTTTCTGTCCATATGTGAATCTCTCGACAATGAAGAGTTTATCGAGGTCTGCACCAGGCTGGCAGTAAGTGAGCAATACCGGGAGAAGCTTGCCGACATGCGTCGCCGTGGAGGTGAGGCCGTAGATACTCTTTCCCGCCGGTGGCCGCGCAGCCGTGAGCTTCATCGCAGCGATATCTACCGTCTGTTCCGTGATTTCTCGGTCGAGGTCCTTCTCTATCTTATGGCTCGCGCCAGGGATGAAGAGGTTAAGAAGGCCATTTCACTCTATTTCACTCAACTGCAAAACGTCCATTGTTTCATCACCGGCAACGATATCCTTCAGACAGGTGTCCCGAAGGGGCCTGCCGTAGGAAAGCTCCTGAAACGGCTCCTAGAGGAGCGTCTGAATGGTGGTGTTATGAGCAGGGAAGATGAACTCCGTTTTGTCAAAAAGGCCTACCTGGAACTGTTGCAATAATGCAACACCATTGCTAAATGGCAAATATGATGTAACTTGCTTGAATATAAGTGGTAATGTGTACCTGCTCTGTTGCTGCGTTGTAATGTGGCCACTACCAGGGTTAAGCCTGTAAGGGTTCTGAATAAAATCATTCGCATTTACGGGTGCTTGTAGTGTTGATCAGATATAGTTGTTTTGGCATGGATACTGCTAGCTTTAATGAAAATCATTACTACTCCTACAAGAGGTTTCTTCATGAAGAAGTTGAAAAAGACTCTGGCTATCGTTTTTGCCATAAGCATGCTTACCTCGTGGAGTGCTTCATGCTACGCTTCAGACAATCCCTTTAGGGATACGTTCGAGAGTGCCTTCTATGGCGGACTCGTCGGCACTCTGGTTGGTGGCGCCCTCCTTGCCTTTACCAAACGTCCCAGTAATCATCTGGATTATCTCGGTTACGGCGCTGCCGGCGGTGTACTGGCTGGTGCGGCATACGGGGTTATCCGATCAGCCAAATCTCTTGCAGAATATGAAAATGGCAAAGTCAAATTTGCCTTGCCGACTATTATCCCTGAACTGCGCGAAAGCCCATCAACCGGCCAGACCTCGGTCTGTTTCAATGCGCAGTTAATTCGCGGCAGATTCTAGGTTTTCAGGACAGACATTACGGAAAGGCGGTCTTCGGACCGCCTTTTTTTTATGCACTGTCGGCATTGCCTTCTTGCTTCATGATTGATTTCTGCGTAATATGCCCAATGTTTTGTCTCAAATCGTCTGACAAGGGAGAGCAATCGAATGGGCAGCAGTCAGAAACTGGATTACGGCACCTACGAGGCCACTGTGGCACGAAGCGCCGCGCTGGAAAAGGAGCTTGAGGTCACCCCAAAGAAATTCCGTGTTCTTACCGGAGACCGACCTACCGGTTCGCTGCATATCGGTCATCTGTTCGGTTCTCTGCAGAACAGGGTCCGTCTCCAGAACCTCGGGGTACCGATCTACATAGTCATCGCCGATTATCAGGTACTGACGGACCGCGATTCCTTCGACAGTATCTCCCAGAACGTTCACCAGCTGACTATAGACTATCTGGCCACAGGGCTCGATCCTGAATCTGGACATACCTTCATATTCCCTCACAGTCATGTACCTGAACTGAACCAGCTCCTTCTCCCTTTTCTTACCCTGGTCACCAATGCGGAGCTGGACAGAAACCCGACAGTCAAGGAAGAGATCCTGGCAGCTGGGCAGAAGCGTATCAACGCAGGTATGTACACCTACCCGGTTCATCAGGCAGCAGACATTCTCTTCTGCAAGGCCAACCTGGTCCCAGTTGGAAAGGACCAGATCCCGCACCTGGA
>JAYSLX010000259.1:0-7886 GCA_043725245.1 Geobacteraceae bacterium
GCTGGCGATGGGACTCGAACCCGCAACCTGCTGATTACAAGTCAGCTGCTCTGCCAATTGAGCTACGCCAGCGCAAAAAAAGCTTATACATCAACTTGCAAACCAAGTCAATCACTTTAACCCAGCACACAGAAGTATGTTATATAGTCGATAGGTCCAGAACTTGTCAAGGTTTTTTTCTGTTCGACCCATTACTTTTCTTGCCGAGCTCGTACGAAGAGTGCAAAAGCTTCTGTTTTGAGACCTCGCTAAAGCCTGCCTCCCCGAAGATGAGCTTTGCCGCATCTTGCCTTCCACAGACGCTAAGTGCCTCCATCACCATCTGACGCATCATTGGCTGATGGGAAAGCAAAAGTGCCTTCTGTTGGCGTTTTTCCCGATCGGAACGTGCGACATAAACATCCGTGCCGGTAAATGGATCAATTCCCGTATGATAAATGCAGGTGGCCAGGCTCCCTGGCGTAGGGGTGAACTCTTGCACCTGCTCGACCTTCAGTTTATGCCGCCTGAGGAAAAGCGACAATTCGAGCATATCAGCAATTGTCGTTCCCGGATGTCCCGACATAAGATAGGGGACAACACCCTGTCGCTTGCCGATACACTGACTTGACTCACGAAAACGGTTCATAAACTCCACAAAGACCCCTATCTGGGGCTTCCGCATTATTCCCAGTACCCGGTCGATGCAGTGTTCAGGCGCAACCTTAAGCAATCCTCCCACATGATGGGCAATCAACTCGTTAAAATATTCCGGCTGTCGTGTCAGCAGGTCGTGACGAACCCCTGAAGAGATAGCAACATGACGAACATTCGGCATCTTGCGCACACTTCGCAACAACTTAGCAGCCATCAGGTCATCCACTGACAGGTGCCTGCATATTGACGGATACAAACAGCTTGGCCTCTGGCAGCTACCCCCCTTCAGAGGAGCACTGCACCGGGTGCCATACATATTGGCAGTCGGGCCTCCCAGGTCGCTTATGCTCCCCTTGAACCAGGGAGCCGCTGTCAGCCTACCCACCTCAGAGAGAATCGACCCCAGGCTGCGACACTGGACCGTCTTCCCCTGATGATTGGTAATGGCGCAGAAAGCACAGCCTCCATAGCACCCACGATGTGTGGTTATTGATGTCTTGATCTGTTCCCATGCGGGGATGGAGTCAGCATATGCCGGGTGGGCCTGACGGGTAAAGGGGAGCGCATAGATCGAGTCCAGTTCTTCCTGAGCAAGCGGGAGAACCGGAGGATTGCAGATCAGGTATCTGTCTCCGTGTCGCTGGACAACCCTGACCGGGAGCAAAGGATTCTGCGACTCCGCCATCATACGATATGCAGCAGCATAGCGCTTCCTGTCGGAGGTGACCTCTTCAAATGACGGAAGCTCTCTGACCTCCAACCCTTCTACCTGAGGGCAAGTGCTATCAAATAGCGGGCAAGGAGGTTTCAGCGGTAACTCTCTCCCCACATACACCGTCCCACGGATGTCCCGTATTTCATGGAACACCTCCCCTTGCCTCAGCCGCTCCGCCAGCTCCAGAATAGGACGCTCGGCCATGCCGTACATCAGCAGGTCGGCTTTGCTGTCAAGTAATATGGAACGCCGCACCCTGTCGTCCCAATAGTCATAGTGGGCAAACCGCCTAAGAGACGCCTCAATGCCGCCGATCACTACCGGCACGTCTCGATAGGCGCCTTTACAACATGTTGTATAAACGATGGAGGCACGGTTGGGGCGCGCGCCGTGCCGGTTACCAGGAGTATAGGCATCATCGCGACGAAGGCGCTTCTGCGGTGTGTAGTGAGCTACCATGGAGTCCATTGCACCTGCCGTCACTGCGAAAAACAGCCGTGGTTTACCAAGCCCTGTGAATGATTCCGAAGTACGCCAGTCGGGCTGGGGAATGATCCCCACCCTGAAACCGTGAGTCTCCAGCCAGCGAGCCAGAAGTGGCACTCCGAAGGCAGGATGGTCAATGTAGGCATCGCCGGTCACAAAGATGACGTCAAGCTCGTCCCAGCCGCGCTGCTTCGCCGCCGCAAGTGTAGTGGGAAGAAAGTTGCTCAAGGGAATAGCGCTAACCCCTCAAGCCCCAGGTTCTCAGGAAGCCCGCAGACAAGATTCATGTTCTGTACCGCCTGGCCGGACGCCCCCTTCACCAGATTGTCGATGGCTGAAACCACGATTACCCGACCTGTCCGCTGGTCCACCGCGACACCGATGTCGCAGAAGTTGCTTCCCCGGACATATGCAGTGGAAGGAAACTGCCCGACCGGCAGGACTCGAACGAACCCCTCACCCTGGTAGAAATCAGAGTAGAAACCAACGAGCTCCGCGGCTGTCATACTCTTGCCCAATGTTGCGTAGACGGTAGAGAGTATCCCGCGGTCCATTGGCACCAGATGCGGAGTAAAGGAGATGCTCACCCGTTGGCCCGCCAGTTCCGAGAGTTCCTGTTCGATCTCAGGGATATGACGATGTACCCCTCCGACGCTGTATGCCTTAAAGCCGTCGTTCACCTCGCAGTAGAGACTATCGACCTTGGCACTTCGCCCGGCGCCGCTCACCCCTGACTTGGCATCGGCTATGATGGTTGATGGGTCGATCAGCTTCTTTGTGAGGAGCGGCGCAAGCCCCAAAATGATGCTGGTCGGGTAGCAGCCTGGGTTGGCTACAAGCCGGGCCTTCGCAATTTTGTCACGCCTCAGCTCAGGCAATCCATAGACGGCCTTGTCCAGCAGCTCCGGATTCATGTGAGGCTCGTACCATTTGCCGTATTCCGCGGCACTATGGAGCCGGTAGTCGGCAGAAAGATCGATGACCCTCTTCTTGAGCTTCAGGAAAGTCGGCACAACCTCCATCGCCGCCTTGTGAGGCAGGGCAGTGAAAATCAGGTCTGCCCGCTCGGCAATCCTCACCGGCTCCAGATTCTCCAGGAGCAGATCGCAGCGCCCTCGCAGAGAAGGAAAGAGCTCGGATATCGGCTTTCCCGCACTCTGCTCCGAAGTCACACATTTTACCGCCACTTCCGGGTGACAATGCAGAATCCTAAGCAGCTCGACACCCGTGTATCCACTTGCCCCAACTACTGCGACGTTCAACATGAGAACTCCTTTCATCATACGAAAAAAGGGGATACCCTTGCGGATACCCCCTTGAACGTTTCCTGCAAGCGGTTATTAACGCTTGGAGAACTGGAAGCTGGCGCGTGCAGCCTTCTTGCCATACTTCTTCCGCTCCTTAACCCTTGCGTCACGGGTAATGAAACCGGCCTTCTTCAGGGTACCTCGGAGCTCTGCATCGACCAGCAGCAACGCCTTGGTGATGCCGTGCTTTATAGCACCTGCCTGTCCGGAGTCACCACCACCGCAGACCGTAACATTGATATCGAAGACACCCACCTTCTCTACCAGCTCAAGCGGCTGGCGAACGATCATTTTGGATGTCTCCCGACCGAAGTATGCATCAAGCGTCTTGCTGTTGACCGTTATCACACCGGTTCCCGGCTTGAGCCAGACCCTTGCAATTGACGACTTCCTCTTCCCTGTGCCATAAAAACTCTTTGCTGCCATCATCGTGGTATCTCCTGAACTGAATTATCAGAATTGAATGGTTTTAGGCTGCTGTGCTTTGTGCGGATGCTCAGTACCTGCATAGATCTTGAGTTTGCTCAGCATATGACGAGCCAGCTTGTTCTTGGGGAGCATCCCCTTTACTGCCTTGCGAATCAAATCTTCCGGCTTCTTCTCAAGCAGCTTGCCTGCGCTGATCGACTTGATCCCCCCAGGGTAACCGGAGTGGCTGTAGTAAATCTTATCGTTAAACTTGGCGCCGGTAAGCATGATCTTTTCAGCATTAACCACTACGACGAAGTCACCGGTATCTACGCTGGGCGTAAAAGTAGGCTTGTTCTTTCCACGCAGGATGTTGGCGATCTGTGTAGCGATTCTGCCAAGCACCTGATTGTCTGCATCGAACAGGTACCAGTCACGGTTAACCTGATCACCATTAGCTATGTACGTCTTCATCGAACCCTCACATCTCGTCTTATAGTCTTCCAAGAAAGTTGTTAAGCTAGAACAATTACTTTCATCTGTCAAGAATTTTTCTGCAGCCGTGTTCGTTATCGAAAAAGACTTTCATCAGACAGAGCCCCTGCGGCGGCGCAGTAGCCCCTGCCAAACGACGGTCCGGCCGTTCCAGCAGATCCGAAACCGTATCAGGGATCCGTCGCCCAAGACCTACTTCGACAAGCGTGCCTGCCATGATCCTGACCATGTTCCTTAAAAAGCCAGTACCGATTATATCGATCCTTATCGATTCGCCATCCTCGGCAATCTCGACTCGGTGAATGGTTCGGATCGTTGTCTTTGCGGCGCATCCTGAGGCTCTAAATGAAGCAAAATCCTTCTCTCCGACGAGATGTGAAGCTGCCGCACGCATAGCCGCACAATCGAGAGGACCGCGCAATTGCCATGAGTAATGCCGCCGGAGAGGAGAACGGTTAACGCCTACGTGCAATGAGTAGCGGTAGTGCTTGGCGGTCGCCTCGCGGCGTGGATGGAAATTCTCCGGCACCTCGCTGGCATTGCGGATAGAGATGTCAGGTGGAAGAAGCGAATTCAGACCTGCGGTGAAGGCCCTGATAGGTATCCCGCTCGTTGTCCGGAAGCAGGCAGGCATCTCCCTGGCATGGACACCGGCGTCGGTCCTTCCCGAAGAGAAGAGTCGCACCGCTTCGCCTATCAGACGGGCCAAAGCCTCCTCAATGACCTGCTGGATTGAAAGGCCATTTGGTTGAATCTGCCAGCCGACATAGGCGGTGCCGTCATACTCCACTATCAGCATTATCGTCCGCATCCGCATCATCCCCCTGTAACTGCAGCAGACATGTCCCGACGAAGCCGCTCCACACGCCACTGCATTACAAGGGCCGACCGCTTAATCGGCACCAGACATTCAAGCAGCATCGGATCGATACCCAACTCCGTCGCCGACATCTCAATAATCCTAACAGCATCCGACCATCCCTGCATCCCGGCCCCTACAGGTTTGTCTGCTGCCGCTATCAGGGGGAGAATCTCCTCTACCCCAGCCTTCACTGCCCGCTCCGCCATGCCGATACGTGTGGCATCCCTCAGCTCTACCCAACGGTTTGCCTTGCCGTGCAGGCGGCAGGTCCATGTAAGCGCCCTGCGAAAGGTTACAGGCAGCCGCATGCGGTTGCAAAACTTCGGTGCCATGTCGCCCCCGGTCTCTTCGTGTCCATGGTGACGCGGATGGAGCGACGGATCGGTACCCAGCTTGCCAAGATCATGGAACATGGCGCAGAAACGTGCAACCGGGTCGGAGGTCAGCAGTGACACTCGCTCCAAGACCTGAAGCGAATGGGTCAGCAGGTCACCCTCCGGATGGTATTGCAGTGGCCCGGCAGAGACCGCTCCCATTCGAAAGAGTTCAGGAAGGAATTCCGCCCCAACCCCGAAATCCAGCATCCGGGTAAAGAAGCGTGCAGGGTCAGGCTTCTCAAGGGCCTTCATCATTTCCAGACTGAAGCGCTCCAGTGGAACCTTCGCAAGGGATTCAGACCAGTCCTGTTCCCGGACCTGTCGTTCGGCTTCAGGGGCCATGCGCCACCCCTCGGCCTCGAAACGAAAGGCCCTGAAGATCCGCACCGGGTCGTCAAGAAATGCAGTGACACTGCAGGTGCGCAGCTGCCGCGCCTCCAGGTCGCTCCTGCCTCCGAGAGGATCTATGATCTCCCCACCCATAGAGATCGCCATGGCGTTTATGGTGAAATCGCGCCGGTGCAGATCCTTTGCAATATCCCCTGCCCCGTCAAGAAGCGTCAACTCCAGCTTGCCGAAAATCGGATGGGCTCTGAACCAGATGGGGGATGCACTCTTCGCCTCAACCAGGCGAAAGCCGAGTGAATTGAGTTCAAGAATCGACAGCAGACCGGCCAGGTCGACATCATGACTCTCTTGGCCAAGGATGCAGTCCCGCACAGCACCTCCGACCAGGAAAAGCCTGTCGTGGCAATCTTTAGGAAAGAAGCGCTTCAGCTGTTCCAGCACTGACCCCAAGCTCTCACCTATGAAAAGCGCTCTATCCATCCTTACTTCAGATGTTTCTTGATCAGGATCTCAGCGATCTGCACCGCGTTGGTGGCCGCACCCTTGCGAATGTTGTCCGCCACAACCCAGAGGTTCAGTCCGTTCTCGACCGACTCATCCTCGCGAATCCTTCCGACTATGACCAGGTCCTGACCCGCAGCATTGTTCGGCATCGGGTAAATCCCCTTGGCCGGGTTGTCCATGAGCTTGCAACCAGGGGCGCCCTTGATGAGTTCCCGGGCCTTGGCAACGGTCAGCTTCTCAACCGTCTCGATATTGATCGACTCGGAGTGGCTGTAGAAGACCGGTACCCGCACCGTTGTCGCAGTAATACGGATATCCGCCTCCATGATCTTGCGGGTCTCATTCACCATCTTCATCTCTTCCTTTGTGTAGCCATTATCGACAAAGGAATCAATCTGCGGAAGGCAGTTGAAAGCGATCTGGTGAGGATAGACGTTGCATTCGACAGGGCGGCCGTTCAGAAGTTCTATAACCTGCTTGCGCAACTCGTCTATCGCCTTTTTGCCGGTTCCTGAGACCGCCTGGTAGGTGGAAACCACGATACGCCTGATGGTGGCATAGTCGTGGAGCGGCTTCAGTGCCACAACCATCTGGATGGTAGAGCAGTTGGGATTAGCTATGATCCCCTTCCTGGCGTAATTGGCAATGGCGTGCGGGTTCACTTCAGGCACCACAAGCGGCACATCCGGGTCCATCCGCCAGGCGCTGGAGTTGTCGATGCAGACTGCACCTGCAGCGGCTGCTGCCGGGCAAAACTCCCTGGAGCGATCACCTCCTGCCGAAAAAAGAGCAATGTCGATTCCCTTAAACAAATCGTGCGTCAGCTCCTCAACGACAACCGGCTTACCCTTGAACTCCAGCACCTGTCCTGCGCTTCGACCGCTGGCCAGAAATTTGATCTCCCCCACAGGGAATTTCCGTTCCTCCAGGCACTCGATCATCTGGGCACCGACAGCGCCGGTAGCGCCTACAACAGCAATATTCCACAGTTTACTCATATGAATTAATCTCCTCTTTCTTGATACACTGAAGCCCAAATTGAATAAGGCACAGATAAGACAGGTAGCAACCGTATCTGCATTACCACACCTTGGCACAAGATTCAACGAAAGCAGTAGGGCACGGAGTATACGGCAAAAGAGCTAAACGAAGTCCACCGCCGCCCATTGTTCGACCATATTCACGCTGCGCGTTGCAAATTAAGGGATTCCCAACCGATACAGGCGAGCTTGATATAGACAGGAATTGGCTTGTAGCCGCCATGATAGTACACAATTGTTCGACGAGTAATGCCTAACGCTTTTGCCGCAGCGCTAAGAGAGAGACCGTTACGATCCATCCATGAATTGAAGTCAGTTACAGGGAAAGCAAGGCCTGCCTGCTCTTTTCCAAGCCTGTAGAGGGAATCTGCATCAATACCGATTTCACCGTCTGCCCACTCAATGCCGTGCCCCCACTCTTCGACTACAGCTGTTACAAAGAACGTCGATTCCTTCAGTTTTTCATATCCAGGGGAGGTTAAATACTCTGATATATCGACCTTGGTATGCTTGCCGGAGCGCCACACCATCGCTAAATATGACGGCAATTCAGTTGAAACAGATTTGATTATTTGTTGATTCATAATTTTATCTCCTGATCAATTCCCGCGTTGTGTCAAAATCTTAGCTTTTATTCTGTGAAATAGCCTTTTACTTCAGGCTGTTACGGCTTTACTGCTTGTCTCCCCCCTTGAAGTGCTGTAAGAC
>JAYSLX010000260.1:0-11797 GCA_043725245.1 Geobacteraceae bacterium
TCCTGGGCGGCTCATGGAATACAGGTACTCTATCCCCTTGACTTCCCAGAGCTTTCGTTCAAAAGGCTTCACAACCCGTTCCTGAACCTCGGAAGGAGAGGCGCCGGGAAGCGGAAGGAAGATATCGACCATCGGCACAACGATCTGCGGCTCCTCCTCGCGGGGTGTCATCTTCACTGCGAAGAGCCCGAGCAATAGCGCTGACACAACGATCATCGGCGTTAGTTTCGAGTTTATGAATGTCCGGGCGATCTTCCCCGCAAAACCTGGGTCTGTCATCCTCTCACTCAACCTTTGTGCCATCGGTTACCTTCTCAATACCACCGACCACGATTCGCTCTCCGCTCGACAGACCGGCCAGAATTTCCACCCGATCTCCAATAATCCTCCCTGGTTTCACCAGACGCATTCGGGCGATGTTCTGACCGTCTACGACCCATACTGACGTAAGCGAGCCGCGCTCGACAACGGCAGCCCTTAACAGCATCAGCCCCTTGGTGGTACCTACCGGGAAGAAGGCCCTGCCGTAAGCACCGGAGCGAAGCCCCTTGATGTTAAGTTCAACCTTGACCATAAAGGTCCTGCTGGCAGGATCGACTACCGGGACAATTTCAACGATTCTACCCTGCTGAGTTCCAACAGAGCCCTCCAATACGACCTCCACCATCTGGCCCAACGCTATTCTGGACTTGAGAGACTCGGGAGCCTGAACCTCCAGCCGGTAGCCCGAATCCTCTTCGATGGTAATGAGCGGCGTCCCGGGGAAAACGGTGACGCCACGATCTACAGATTTGCTGGTTACCAGGCCGGCAAGAGGAGCCAGAACCCTTGCGTACCCTGCAACAGTAGCAGCTGCAGCGGATCCTTCACCTGCCTGCACCAGTCGCGACTCTGCTCTCGCCACTCCCTGAGAAGCTATCTCCTGCTCGGCCTGTCGGTTTTCGAACTCCTGACGAGTGACAGCCTGCTCTGCAAAGAGGTTCCGATAGCGCTGAAAGGTAGCATCGGCAAGTTTTTTGCGCGCTCGAGCTTCGTCCAGTGCCCGCTTCGCCTCTTCAACACCGGCACGGGCTGACGCAGCCCCGGCAGCGGTCTCCGAAGCCTCAATAGTGGCCAGCAGATCACCTTTTCGGACGCGATCTCCTTCTTTCACTGTGAGGGAGGTAATGGCCCCGGCAACCCTTGCCGCCACCAGAGCAGTGTTGATCGCCTTGACCGTGCCAACCGCCTCCTGTCGCTCGGGAAACTCCGTAAGTTGCACAGTTTCAAGAACAACCCCCTTGGCAACATGAGATCCGCGGGGCGAAGAAGCCGACTCTTGCCTGCCATCGTTGCATCCGGCATTAAGTATCGTCCCGCTCATCAGCAAAGCAACTGCAAACCGTGCCAGATACTTTTTCATTTCAAGACCTCCTTGAGAAAGAGCCCCGCGCTCTGATACACCCTTGCAGTGGAGAGCGCAAAAGTGATTTCGTTGTCCGTCAGCTGGGCGCGCGACCTGTTCAGTGCAGTCTGGGCATCCAGCAGTTCAACGGTGGTCGCCAGGCCGTTCTCGAAACGTTTATTGATCAGGCGAAGCATCTCTTCGGCATCATGCACTGAATCCCTCGCGACCTCCAGCCGCTTTACCGCTTCGTTACGTCTCAGAAGCCCCTCCCGGACCTGCAGGGCCACCTCCTGACGCTGGTTATTCAGGTAGGCTGAAGCAGCATTACGATTCGCCTGAACCCTCTCAACCTCACTCCGCCTCCGCATGCCGTCGAAAAGATCCCATCGCAGGCTTGCAGCCAGCAACCAGCTGTCGTTATCCCTTCCCAAGGGGATATCCCTGTCGTTCATCTGGTAAGATGCGCTTCCATATACTGTCGGCCAATAGCCTCCTCGAGCAGCAGCAATCCCGGCATCTCCCTTTGCAACCTCAGCGGTCAAGGCCCGAAGATCCGACCGATTAAGCAGAGATTCTTTTTCCATCTCAGCACCTGAAGCGTCAAGTTCCAGTGGCGTAACCTCCCCACTTATTTCCGGAGCAGCCCCGGCCGGCAGCCCAATAACCTGGCCCAGGCGGAGGTGGGCAATCCTGACATCATTATCTGCGGTTATTTTCTGCTGTTCAAGGTCTGCCAGATAGGTGCTGATCCGCAGTTCATCGTATTTGAGTCCAATCCCGGATTCAGTACGGAGCTTTGCAATGCGCATCTGTTCACGGGCATCCTTTTCGGCCTGCTCTGCAACCGCTAACTGAGATTTTGCCCGTTGTACATTGAGATAGGAAGCATAGACCTGGAAGGCGACATCCTGGCGACGTTGCTGAAGTGCATGGGAGCGGACAGCAGCCTCCTCCCGTACCACCTCCACCTCGCGGCTCACATTCAGATCAAAGAGCGGTTGCTCCAGCATGATCGTTGTCTGGAAATCCCCGGTGGTTGACGGGTGGTTCAGGTCACCTCCCAGGGAAAAGCGCCCCTCATCCAGTTTCATCATGAAGGCCCGTGTCCCGGAGTTTGTCACCCCGGCCCGCTCCTCAAAGGTAATATGCGGAAGATAGCGTGAGCGACTGGAAGCTACTCCCGCCTCTGCAGCGGCTCGCTCGAACGTAGCCGCCTGGATCATATGATTCTTCTCAAGGGCAAGACCCACCGCCGCCTTCAAGCCAAGCTGATCGCCTGCAAATGCTTGTCCTGCGAGCAAAAGCGATACAGCGATAACACACCTTGCAATTTTGATCACTCCAGACCCCCAACATCCCAGCCATATATATTGAGTATTATATATATGGCCAATGCGATACTGTCAAACAGAAAAGTACACCCACTGCGATTATTTGCAATGGTAAATTATATTTTACCAATGCCAGTGATAAAGACAAAATTCTTGGTAAGTGATTGACAAAGATCACAGGGGACTTTAGACTGCGGCCACCTCAGAGGGAGGGAAGAAGCAGTGCGGATCAAAGAAGCATGGAAGAAGAGATTCAGGGACATTCTCTCCCTGAACAGCCATCCTGGCCACATCGCCACCGGCTTTGCCGTCGGTGTCTTTATCAGTTTTACGCCTTTCTTCGGCGCACACACCCCACTTGCCATAGCAGCTGCATTCCTGTTCCGCCTCAACAAACTTACCTGCATTACCGGCGCCTGGATCAACACACCATTTACCGTGGTCCCGGCACTTATTCTGAGCCACAAAATCGGCCAGTCCCTCCGAGGCTTAGCACCGATACCCGTATCATTCAGGAGCCTCGAATGGCATGACTTGAAGGCCTATGCAGCCTCTCTTCTTCTCGGATCGTCAGTGCTGGGGTTTGTTGCAGCATTGACAGGATATGCAGTCTGCTACTGGCTTATTGTCAGATTCAGAAAAAAGGATGAAGCACTGGCGGAGATTACCAGAGAGATGGAAGAGGTTGGCGAGGAAATTGAAGAGTAAGGCGGGGGTCTGCTTTTTCCTTTGAAGGTTATTTGCCCAGAAATGGGTTCATCAGAAGATATATCATACCAGCGACGAGCCCGGACGAAGGGATAGTAAGCAACCAGGCAAGCATAATACGGCCGGCGAGGGTCCAATTCACCGCAGTCAGTCTTTTTGATAGTCCGACTCCAAGGATCGCAGAGGTAATGACGTGGGTGGTGCTAGTTGGAAGGCCCATTGCTGCAGCACCAAGGATAACCGTCGCTGATGCCGAGTCCACGCTGAAGCCGCTCACTGGATTCAGCTTCACGAAATCACGACCAACTGTCTTGATGATTCGCCACCCTCCAGCTGCCGTCCCCAAAGCCATTGCCAAAGCGCAACTGATCTTGACCCACAAAGGGACCTCAAAGGTCGGGATCAGACCGTAGCTTAAGAGGGCCATTGTGATAACACCCATCGATTTCTGCGCATCAGCGGTGCCGTGGGAAAAAGCCATAAAGCTGGCCGAAAGAACCTGAAGTCTGCGAAAGTTTTTATTTACTCCAAAAGGTGAGCGATTGCGCACGCTCCACATGAAGGTCACCATGAAGAGATACCCGACACAGGTTCCCAGGATCGGCGAAATGATCAGCGCCAAAATGATCTTCTGCAGCCCTGCTCCATGCAATGCAGCAAAATTGCCTGCGTGTGCAATGGCCGCCCCGATCAAGCCACCGACGATAGCATGGGAAGAGGACGAAGGAAGCCCATAGTACCAGGTTATCAGGTCCCAAATTATTGCTCCCATGATACCTGCAAGCACAACCGTCTGGGTGATACTGGCAGGATCGACGATCCCCTTGCCGATAGTCGTTGCCACTTTGGTGGAAACCATCGCACCTGCAAAATTAAGCAGCGCAGCCAATACTATAGCCGACTTAACTGACAGGGCACGTGTGGAAACGCTGGTGGCTATGGCATTCGCCGTATCGTGAAAACCGTTCACATAGTCGAAGATCAATGCAGCGGCTATCACGAGTACGAGCAGGATCAGCGTTACGTCAGGCATTCTTGACTACCACGCTTTCAAGAATGTTTGCAGCATCCTCACACTTGTCGGTTGCTCGTTCCAGGGTCTCGTAGATCTCCTTCCATTTTATCAGTTTGATCGCGTCCTTCTCCTCATCAAAGAGTTTGCTGATTGCCTCGCGGCAAACCCTGTCTGCCTCGTTTTCCAGTGCATTGACCTCCATGCAGTATTCGGCTATCGGCTCCATCTTACCGCCAAGGATTCCAACTGCCTTGTCAATGGTCTGGCATGACTTGAGAATGATGAAGGCCAGTTCCTTGGCCTCAGGGGTCGGCTTGTCCACGTTGTACATGACAAACCGCTGGGCCGAAGCGTCAATCAGGTCCATTATATCGTCGAGAGCTCCAGAGAGCGCATAGATGTCTTCCCGATCAAACGGGGTAATGAAGCTCTTGTTCAGCATCTTGATGATATCATGGGTCAGCTGGTCACACTTGTGCTCAACGTCCTTGATCTTCTTCTGGCTCCCCGATGGGTCCTCGAAGTTGTCCATCATATCCTTCAAGAGGATAGCCCCCTCGATGATGGTGACGGTCATCGCCTTAAACAGAGCGAAAAACTTTTCCTCTTTTGGTATCAATCCAAACATATGAGCTCCCGATGCTGGTTGGCAGTTTGCTACCGCGACTTGCAAAACTTTTTTTATTTATCATAATTACCCCTCGATTGCCACCCAATTGTTACTGCCACACAACTTACATCAATGCTGATAACCCCTTGCAATTGACACGGTCCTGGTCTACTCTGACTCGCCTTAATAAACGGAGAAAAGCGCCATGAACCCGTTACACGCAATGATTCTCGGTGCCATCCAGGGGATCACTGAGGTCCTCCCCATAAGCAGCTCGGCTCACCTTATCCTGGTTCCGTGGATTCTCCGCTGGCCCGAGTCCGGCCTGACCTTTGACGTGGCCCTCCACATAGGAACCCTGCTCGCCCTCTGTACCTACTTCTGGCGCGACATTGTTGAGATGACGTTCAATTTCCTCACCAGCTTCACCACAAAGGGGGACCGATCCGCCACACAGCGTCTGCCTTTTTACATCATAGCAGGGACTATCCCCGCAGCCATCGTCGGCAAGTTATTCGAAGATCCGATAGAGAAAATCTTCCGCTCAAACCACATGCTCATAGCCGCCTTCCTGATTGGGTTTGGACTTCTCCTCGCCTTTGCCGACACAATAAGCGCAAAACGCTGGAAGATGGATCGGCTGACCCTTGGAACTGCGCTGGCCGTTGGCATTGCACAGTGCCTGGCTCTCATCCCTGGAGTGTCGCGCTCCGGCATCACAATCACTGCAGCCCTTTTACTCGGGTATACCCGCGAGACTGCGGCCCGTTTCTCTTTCCTCCTCTCTCTGCCGATTGTTGCAGGAGCCGGTTTCCTGAAAATTGGCGCCCTGATCAAGCATGGCGTTCCACCAGGAGAGGCCCCGTTGCTCCTGATCGGCATCGCAAGCTCGGCGGTCTTCGGTTATATCAGCATCGCTTTTCTGCTCCGATTCGTTCAGCGCAACTCGCTGTATCCGTTTGTCTGGTATCGACTTGTGGCAGGAGCCGGGGTTATCATCTTTATTTTCGCCGGCAGATAATAGTTAGGAATCCATCGATTTAAACCCTGCGGAGGATTGAATGGCTGGTGGTATAAAGCTGTGGCCCGAAGGTGAGAGACCGCGGGAAAAACTGGTCGCAAACGGCCCTGAAAGCCTGAGCGACGCTGAGCTTCTTGCCCTGATCCTAAGAACCGGAGATCATGCGGCAGGGTTGAGTGCCATCGACATGGGACGGGAGTTGATACGGGAGTTCGGCGACCTGCGGAATCTCTCTCGTGCGAGCGTTTCAGAGATCTGCAGGATAAAGGGCACCGGGCCTGCCAAGGCTTCCTCGATAAAGGCGGCGCTGGAGCTTGCTAATCGCTGCAGCAGTCATAACCTTGCAAGTGGTGAGCGTTACACATCTCCTGCCCAGGTCTTCCAGCATTACCATCACCGCTTCCGCGACCGGCGGAAGGAGTACGTCCTGGCCCTGCTGCTGGACGGGAAGAACCGAATCATCCGTGAGGTTCGCATCTCTGAGGGATCGCTCAACCAGAGCATCGTCCACCCCCGCGAGGTCTTCAACCCCGCAGTCAGGGACTCGGCAGCAGCCCTGATTCTCATCCACAACCATCCGACCGGAGATCCTGCCCCCAGCCGCGAGGATCTTGAGCTGACCCGACGCCTGAAAGAGGCCGGAGAACTGATGGGTATCCGACTCCTCGATCATGTCATCATCGGAGACGGGAGTTATGTAAGCCTTGCGGACAAAGGGCTACTTTGAGAACTTCCTGGCATCGTAGGATTCCAAACCAAACAGCTGCTTAGCCCTCTATTCAATGCAGCCCCTCGCCGGTGGTGGTCATGACCAGCTTTCCATGCTTGACCCCCTTAACGCCGATCAATTCATTTGCGATCTGCTTTACCTCCCTCGCCGGGCCACGTACCACAAGCACCTCCAGACAGTTATGGGCATCCAGATGCACATGAAGGGCGGATATGATTCGGTCATGGTATGCATGCTGCTGCTCAGTCAGCTTGTCAGAGAGATCTCGAACGTGATGGTTGTAAACGAGTGTAACAGTGCCAACCACCACCTCTTCATCCGATTCACACGTATTCTCCACCAGTGATGCACGGATCAGGTCGCGAATCGCCTCTGAACGGTTCATGTAACTCTTCTGCTCGATCAAATCATCAAAGCTCATAAGCAGCTTTTCATCAAGCGATATACCAAATCTGACGGTGTTACCCATATCGGGCTCCTTAACTGGCGTCATCTAACTGCTCAACGATAAACGATTCAGCAGCGAAATCAAACAAAATCCATCGCCTTAAACACTGTTGGCACTCTAATTATATCTAAGAAAACCATTGACACGATAATCGATTTTCGTAATTATTGCGTAACACGAATAAAATATTAGTGCTACACAGCAGCTGAATTTGATATTACCCGATTCGTGTCATGAAGGAAGTAATTATGCACATGGCAGATGCCCTACTGTCGCCCGCTGTTGGAGGCTCTATGTGGGCCGTAACAGCCGGCACCATTGCATACTGTTCGACAAAGGTGCGCAAAGAGCTGGATGATAGCAAGGTCCCGCTCATGGGGGTCCTCGGCGCATTCCTTTTCGCCGCGCAGATGATCAACTTCACCATCCCAGCCACAGGCTCCAGCGGCCATCTTGGGGGAGGGCTCCTCTTGTCTGTTCTGCTGGGACCCCATGCAGCTTTTCTGGTCATTTCCTCGGTACTGCTGGTGCAAGCACTTTTTTTTGCAGATGGCGGCCTTCTGGCGCTGGGCTGCAACATCTTCAACCTCGGCGTATTTCCGGCGTTTATCGCCTATCCTTTCATCTATAAAATAATCGCTGGAGATCAGACGAACCGGTCAAGAGTTTCTATAGCTGCAATGCTTGCCGCGGTTACCGGTCTGCAGTTGGGGGCATTTGGCGTGGTAATGGAAACAACGCTATCCGGCATCTCATCCCTCCCCTTCTCCACGTTTGTTCTCCTCATGCAACCCATTCACCTTGGCATCGGGATCGTCGAAGGGTTGGTGACCGCAGCTGTTGTCTCGTTTGTGTACAAGGCACGGCCAGAGATCATCAACGGTTCACTCGAAGCCCGGTCAGCTGGTAGCCATCCGATGCGCAATGTTGTACTGGGATTCTCGCTCGCCGCAGTTCTGATCGGAGGGGTTGTCTCCTGGTTTGCTTCAGAGAAACCCGACGGCTTGGAATGGTCCATACAAAAGATTTCAGGGAAAGGGGAACTAGATGCGCCTAAGAATGGCATCCACGGTGCCATGAGCGCACTTCAAAAAAACCTTGCGTTCCTGCCGGATTACTCCTTCAAGAAATCCGAGGCAGCAATAGCCAAAGAAGGTGTGCTGAAAATGACTGGTGCGGTAACACCAGAAAAGGTGGAAGCAAAGGAAGCGGGGAACAAGATGGGAACCAGCGTCTCCGGGATTGTCGGGGGCCTGATCTCTTTGGCCATTGCATTTGTCATCGGCCTCGCTCTCAAGAAACGGTCTCAACCAGCCTGAAATGGGTGGTATTGTTCGTGCGTCCGTAGCTCTAATGCACAAATAGGGTTCTTGACAGTTTGGGAAGAGTCGAGCATAGTTCACTATCATTTATGCATAAATTTATCCGCCTGAAATTTTTGCAGTTAATTCTCCTCGTGGTCATGTTGAACGTCACGATCAATGGCATGCACAAAAGTGCTCATGACATGCAAAATCACGTGACCACAGCAAGCGACCAAACATCACAGCTTGAAGCAAACAGATCCCACCAGTCTCCTTGCTGTCCTCTTGAACACAAAGATTGCGATGGTTGCGACACCTGCGTGAACTGCGCTTGTCATGCGCCTCTGACCATTCAACCGTTTCAACTCAGTTATAATCCATCCATTCTGGACCTGGACAGGTCCGAACCGTTCAAGTTCTTACCTGAAGTCTATCTTTCCAAGTTTATCCCCCCGCAAAACCTAGCCTAATCCACCACGATAAGAGTGTAGCTTTTCCCTCCCCCAGAGGGACAGGTCTAACTTCATTCCTTATCGTGTTGCGACCACAGCCGATTCAGAGCATCTATATCAAAAACTGAATACAGGAGGTTATTCCTTTGGGAACAACTGTTTTTATAAGAGGAGCACTGCTTCTTGTGCCGGGAATTGTCTGTTTGTTGACCTCCGCGCAGGTGTTGGCGGAGACGCAAAAACTGGCACTGCCGCAAGTAGTCGAGTTTTCGTTACAGAATAATGGCGAGCTTAAATCGTTTCGTGAAGAAAAAGGTATCCGTGACGCAGGTAAGATCAGGGCTGGACTCCTGCCTAACCCTACCATTGAACTGGAAGGGGCCACCGGAGCACTGACCGGCAGCAGTGCCGAGAACAGCCTGTCGCTTGGGGTGTCACAGGAGTTTTTTCTGGCGGGAAAGCGTGACAAACGGCTCGCCATCGCCGAACGGGAACTGGAAATGTACCGCTGGCAGGTGGCCGATCGGGAGAGAATTTTGCGCGAAGAGGTGAAGACGGGATTCTATGAAGCCATCCTGGCCCAGCATCGGATTGTCTTGGCAGACCGTTCCATTGCACTCAGTCGCCAGCTCCTTGATGTGACTAAAGAGCGATTGGCGGTAGGAGATATTCCTGAACTGGAAATGAACCTGGTCAAGGTAGAACTGGCAAGAAGCGAAGGCGCGAGGATTGACATCGAGAGATCGCTCCATCAAAACCAAACGAAACTTTGGACACTCATGGGTCTTTCACCTGGAGACCCTCCTGCAATTGACGGAACTCTGGAAACTGAAATATCAATGACGAAAAAACTGGTCGAGCTGAAACAGCAGGCGCTCGGGAAGCGACCGGATCTCAAGGTCCTGGAGGCTGAAAAAAGCAGGGGTGACTCTGAAATCACCCGTGCGCAAGCCGAGGGAATCCCCAACATTACGGCTGCTCTTGCTCTCAAGCGAGACACGACAACCGTGGAGGTCGGCGGAGTAGAGGGGAAGGACACGGCCTACACCATAGGCTTGAAGTTGTCGATGCCCATCCCCCTGTTCGACAGGAATCAGGCAGGGGTTCAGGAGGCACGGGCCAAGAGGAACAGCACCGAAAGCCGCCTGTCTGCTGCCGGCAAAACCGTTGAGCGTGAGGTTGAGACGGCCTACGCCAGCTTTCTGAATGCGGAGAAAGTCCTTTCCCTGTACCGAAGCAACATAATTCCCCAATTTGAAGAAAACCTGAAATTGACACAGGAAGCCTATCGGCTCGGCGAAGTCGGCATTCTGACCGTCATTCAGGAACAAAAGAAATTCTTCGAAGTAAACGACGGCTATCTGACGGCGCTGCATAACCGGCAGACAGCTCTCGTGAAGCTCGAATCGTCAGCGGCAATTGATCTTACCGGAGGTGTGCAGTGAGCAAAAAAGGAATTATTCTCGGACTTATTCTGGCCGTGGCTCTTGGTGGCGGCTTTTTCTATCGGTTAATCAACCTTAAATACGGCGGTGGCGAACAAGCCGAAAAGAAAGAACCCGGCCAAAAAGAAGAAAATGCTGGGGGTCAGAATAAAGGCACGGAGATGAAGGAAGGACTAAAAGTGGAGAAGGAGCCGGGTAGCGTTAAAATGACCGCAGAGATGCAGAAGCAGAACGGCGTGATCGTTGCTCCGGCGAAAAAGCAGCGACTGGGGGGCATGATCAGCGCCACAGGCAAGGTAGAGGCCAATGCAGACCGGATTGCGCATGTTTCACCCCGTATTTCGGGAAAGATCGTTACTGTCAGGGCCTCTCTGGGTGACAGCGTTTCCACCGGACAAGCCTTGGCGACCCTCGACAGCGTTGAACTGGGTGAAGCCTTGGGCCGATACCACCAGTCGAAGACCAAACTTGCCCTGGCCCAGTCCAGCATGGAGCGTATCAAGGGTCTGGTGGAGAAGAAAATAGCGGCCCGCAAGGACATCCTCCAGGCCGAAACCGACTACAAGACCGCACAAACTGAGTTGCACACCGACGAAGAGCGCTTGTCTCTCTACGGCCTCTTAATCTCTGAGCTTAAGGGAGAGGAGCACAAAAAACCGCTTCTGCCGGTCCGCTCCCCCATCGGCGGTATTATCACCGAGAAGCATGCCATTGTGGGTGAACTCTCCGATCCTTCAAAGAGCCTCTACACCGTGGCCGACCTTTCCTCAGTCTGGATACTGGTCGATATCAACGAGAAAGATCTGGCTAAAGTACATAAGGGGCAGACGGCAATTGTTACTGTCGGCGCCTTTCCCGACCAGAGGTTGAAAGGGCGTATCACCTACATCGCCGACCTGGTTGACGATGCCACCCGTACGGTAAAGGCGAGGATCGAGGTTGCGAATCCTGGTCGGAAATTGAAGCCGGAGATGTTCGCCACCGTCGAACTGTCGCTGCCGGCTAATGCGCAGGCTGCCCTTGCTGTTCCAGAAGATGCCCTGCAGGATATTGATGGTAACAAGGTACTCTTCGTGATGACTGACAACGGCTCGGAGTTCGAACCCCGCAAGGTTGAACCGGGTCGCACAGCAGGCGGCATGGTTGAGATTGTTTCCGGCCTGAAGGAAGGAGAGCGCTATGCCGTCAAGGGTTCGTTCATTCTGAAGTCGGAACTTAAAAAAGGCGAACTGGGTGAATAGTGACACCATAACAGCCCTTTGAAAAACTAATAGAGAAAAAGCCTGTTTTATGGTAGTATTTAGCACATAACTAACTGTGATTATTGGAGAAAGTTATGCGCGGTT
>JAYSLX010000261.1:0-23164 GCA_043725245.1 Geobacteraceae bacterium
TCGGGGGGAGTGCAGGTGGTGCATCCCGCTGGATAAGGCTTCCGGGGTTTTCGCTTCAGCCGTCCGAGCTTGCCAAAATATCGTTGATCATCTACATGGCCTATTCTCTGGACAAGAAGCAGGAGAAGATGAAGTTCTTCTCAAGCGGCTTTCTCCCCTACATGCTTGTGCTGGCAGTGCTGCTGCTTCTGCTCCTCAAGCAGCCTGATCTTGGTGCGGCACTGACACTGGCGGGTGTGGCCATAATTATGCTGTTTGCCGCAGGAACGCGGCCCACATATCTGATATCGATGTTCCTGCTTGCCATGCCGTTTCTCTACTTCCTGGTGATGAACGTCGATTACCGACGCCGAAGGGTGCTGGCGTTTCTCAATCCGTGGGAGGACCCAACCAGCAGCGGGTTCCAGATTATTCAGTCCTGGCTTGCCTTCGGAACGGGCGGTCTGGTGGGGCAGGGTCTAGGGGAGGGGAAACAGAAGCTTTTTTACCTTCCGGAAGCCCATACCGACTTCATACTTTCGGTGGTTGGCGAGGAACTGGGGTTTATAGGGGTTTTGGTGATTTCATCGATGTTTTTCCTGCTGGTTTGGAGGAGTATCCGGGTTGCACTGGGTGCCGAGGATCAGTTCGGCAGGTTTCTCGCCTTAGGGGTTGCTGTGCTCCTGGGAATTGAGGCTTTCGTGAATATTGCCGTGGTAACGGGGCTTCTGCCCACCAAGGGGCTTGCGCTTCCATTCATCAGTTATGGCGGCAGCTCTTTGATTATAAGCCTTTTTGCGGTGGGGATAGTACTCAACATCTCTTCGCGGATGCGGGGGGTGACATGAAACTAATAATTGCAGGTGGCGGAACAGGAGGGCACCTGTTCCCAGGAGTCTCGGTTGCAGAGGAATTCCTGTCCAGGGGCCCGGAAAACCAGGTGCTGTTCGTCGGCACTGAGAAAGGTATCGAAGCACGGGTGATTCCGCAGCTGGGGATGTCGCTGGAATGCGTTTCAGCTGCCGGTGTCCGGGGGAAACACGGAATAGCTCAAATTAAGGGGCTCGCTCTCTTCGTCTACGGCTATGCCCAGTCGCGTGGGATACTGAGGCGGTTCCGCCCGGATATGGTTCTGGGAGTCGGAGGATACGCCTCTGCCCCACTCTGCCTGGCAGCACGGGGGATGCAGATCAGCTACTCCATACACGAGCAGAATGCAATTCCTGGCTTTACCAACCGGTTGCTTGCCCATTTTGCCAGGCAGGTTTTCATCTCCCTGGAGGAATCGGGGCCGTTTTTCCCAAAAGAGAAGATTATGCTCACCGGCAATCCTTTGCGTAAGGCTATTCTTGAACAGGTAGAGGGGGAGCAGAATCGGTTCTGTCCCGACAGTGCCACGGTGGAGAGCCCGGTAGGGCAAGGGGATATCAATCTTCTGGTTTTTGGAGGCAGTCAGGGTTCTAGCAGTATCAATCAGGCTGTCATCGCCGCCCTTGCACATCTGACCGAGCTGAGAGAGTGGCTCAGGGTTACTCATCAGACCGGCCTGAATGACAGGTCAGAGGTGGAAAATGAATATAAGCGGTTGGGGTTCAGGGCAACCGTGCTCCCCTTTATCGACGACATGTCCGCAGCCTACCGTCAGGCAGATCTGATTCTCTGCCGGGCCGGTGCCACAACCATCGCCGAGGTGACCGCCTGTGGCAAGCCATGTCTCTTCATCCCATTCCCGCACGCTGTGGATGATCACCAGCGAAAGAACGCAGAAGCGCTTCTCAAGAAGGAAGCTTGTTTTATGCTGCTGGAACGGGAGCTGACTGGAGAGCGGCTGGCCAAGGAACTACTTGATCTGCTGGCCGATCCGGCACGACTCAAGGTGGTTGGGCGAAATGCAAGAAGTCTCGCGCGGCTGGATGCCGCAAGGATAATTGTCAACGAGCTGGTGGCAGTCCGTCAGGAAGCGAAAGGAACCTGAGCATGTACGGTAAAATCGAAAAGATTCACTTCGTAGGGATCGGCGGCATCGGCATGAGCGGTATAGCCGAGGTGCTTCTGAACCTTGGGTACCAGGTTTCCGGTTCCGACCTTCGACAGTCCGATACCACTGAGCGGCTAGCATCGCTGGGTGGTGAGATCTACTTAGGTCACGCCAGTGAAAACCTCACCAATGTTGATGTGGTGGTCACTTCGACAGCAGTGCAGGAGGATAACCCTGAGGTTGTCGAAGCCAGGAGCCAGATGATCCCGGTTATCCCCAGGGCGGAGATGCTGGCTGAACTGATGAGGATGAAATACGGCATTGCCATTGCCGGAACTCACGGGAAAACTACCACGACCTCAATGGTTGCCACTGTCCTGACACATGGGGGGATCGACCCGACCATCGTCATAGGCGGTAAGCTGAATACTCTGGGAAGCAATGCCAAACTCGGCCAGGGGCAGTTCCTGGTTGCTGAGGCAGACGAGTCGGATGGCTCATTCATGAAGCTGTCGCCGACTATTGCGGTGGTCACGAACATCGACGCCGATCATCTGGACTACTACACCGGAGGGATTGCTCAGATAAAGGAGACCTTCGTCGAATTCATCAACAAGATCCCTTTTTATGGGCTTGCAGTTCTCTGCTTGGAGGACCGGAACATCTCAGAAGTCCTGCCGCTGGTGAAAAAACGCTTCGTGACGTATGGGCTCACCTCCCAGGCCGATATACGTGCGACTCACGTTCGGCACTCCGGCGGGGCCACCTCGTTTGTTGCCCACTATAAGGGTTACCGGATGGGCGAAGTGAGTTTTGTCATGCCGGGAGCCCACAATGTCCTTAACGCCCTGGCATGCATTGCCGTGGCCATGGAGCTGGATGTGCCGTTCAATCTCATTCAGGAAGGCTTTGCCAGATTCGGTGGGGTCGGCCGACGTTTCCAGATAAAGGGCGAGGTGAACGGCATCATGATCGTCGATGACTACGGGCACCATCCCGTTGAGATCCGCGCTACGCTTGCCGCCGCAAAGAGTGGTTGGCCTGAGCGGCGGCTTGTGGTGGCCTTCCAGCCCCATCGCTATACCCGGACCAAGGAATTATTTGCTGATTTTGTTACCTGTTTTCACGACGCCGACATACTGGTGCTAAGCGAAATCTATGCTGCGAGCGAGAAACCTATTCCGGGTGTTACAGCCGAGAAGCTTGCGGCAAGCATCCGAAAACACGGCCAGAAGGATGTCACGTACATCGAAGAAAGGGAACGGATAGCTGATCATCTGCGTGAGGTAGTCCGCGAAGGTGACATAGTCATGACACTTGGTGCCGGTAATCTCTGGCAGATCGGCGAAGAGCTTTTGAAGAAGCTGCAAGAGGAGATGGAGAGGTGATGTATGCATTGCCGTTATGACGGCATTGCTCGCGAATTGCGGGGCACGGTTCTCACTGACGAGCCGCTCTCCCTTCATACCTCGCTTAAGGTCGGCGGCTTGGCTGACCTCTTCGTTGCACCGGTCGATTTAGAGGACCTTCAGAGATTGCTGACAACGTGCAGTAAGCAGAAGCTCCCCTGGCTTGTTATCGGTGGAGGCTACAACATGCTGGTGCGTGACGGAGGGTTTCGTGGAGTTGTCATATCCCTCGAGCAGCTGGATTCAGTGGAGCGACTGTCGGGAAACCGTATGCGGGTCGAAGCAGGAGTCAGCAACCAGCGTCTTATCTCTACCCTGGAAGTGGAAGGGCTTGCCGGACTCGAATTTCTGGCCGGCATACCAGGGACCATTGGGGGTGCCCTTGCCATGAACGCAGGGTGCCTTGGTCATGAGATTATCGACGTGATCGAAACTCTGCAGGTTCTGTACCCTGACGGTCTGCAGAATCGAAACAAACGAGAGCTGGAGTATGGCTACCGCTTTCTCCGGATCGATGAGTGTTGCGTGATAGTTGGCGCTACCTTTCAGCTGACTGCCGATGTCCCTTCGGCTGTTGCCGGGCGTGTGAGGGACTGTCTGGAAAAGCGCCGCACAGGCCAGAAGGTGATCTACCCGAATGCAGGCTCCTTCTTCAAGAACCCGGAAGGGAAGCAGGCCTGGCGATTGATAGATGATGCGGGGCTTCGTGGGATGAAGGTCGGTGGAGCCCAGATTTCCGAAGCACATGCGAATTATCTGGTCAACCGAGGGACAGCAACTGCTAGAGATTTCCTCTCCCTTGCGAAGCTCGTGAAGGATCGTGTAAAGGCGACCTGTGGGCTCGAACTGGAAGAAGAGGTGAGAATAGTAGGCGAGGAGTGAGCGTTAAATAACCAGATCTGCATGGTTATAAAAATATGCCAGGTTCAGCAGGATGGGAACGAAATGAATCGTGATGAGTTTAAATCAAAGAAGATCGGCGTGCTGATGGGGGGACTTTCAGCAGAGAGGGAGGTCTCTCTCAACAGTGGCAGTGCCGTTCACGGTGCTCTGCTGGAGCTGGGCTACAAAGCGGTGGCTCTTGATGTTGGGCGTGACATCGCAAGGCAGATGGAAGATCAGCGGATTGAGGTCGCTTTCATCTGCCTGCATGGGCGTTATGGAGAGGACGGAGCTGTTCAGGGTCTCCTTGAGATTATGGGGATACCATACACAGGTTCAGGCATTCTCGCCAGCGCCCTTGCCATGAACAAGATAGTTGCGAAGGTGGTGTTTGCTGCCAATGGGCTGACTGTTGCACCTTACACGGTGCTTCGCGGTGAAGATCGATTCGATCCGTATGACGCGGGTTTTGACCTGCCGATAGTGGTAAAGCCCTCCCAGGAGGGGTCATCGGTTGGAGTGAGTATAGTCAGGAATCTGGATGAACTTGCCCCTGCACTGATGGATGCCTTCAGGTACGACGACGAAATACTGGTCGAGAAATACATTAAGGGGCGTGAGATACAGGTGGGGATACTGGCTGATCGGGCCATTGGGGCCATCGAGATTGTACCGAAGAGGGAATTTTACGATTTCGAGGCAAAATATACTGCCGGGATGGCCGAGCACATTCTTCCCGCTCCCCTCCAGGCAGATCTCTACGAAAAAGTGCTGCGGCAGGGTGAAGTAGCTCACCTTGCGCTTGGTTGTGCCGGTTACAGCCGGGTGGATTTCCTGGTGACCGATTCAGGGGAGTGCTACCTTCTTGAAGTGAACACCCTGCCCGGGATGACCGCCCTGAGCCTGCTGCCGGAGATAGCGCAGGGTGCAGGATTCGGGTTTTCAGACCTTGTGGAGGAGATCCTCTGCTCGGCCGCGCTGAAGGTTAGGAGCTAAAGAAGATGTCGGTACCTGCCAGCCGCAGACCCAGCAACCCGACATCCCGGGTTAAACCGATAAGGGTGGCGCAAAACCGTATGAAACGGGAGCGCCGAAAGGTCAACATCCGAGGGTTACTGAAGAAAGCATCCCGCGGAGCGGTCTGCCTCGTGCTAGCCTCACTGGCAGGGCTGATACTGTTCGAGGCCTATAGCCTCATCGGGAGCGCCTCATTCTTCAGGTTGGAGCAGATAGAAGTCAGCCCCCTGAAGCGCCTTACCCGTGATGAGATCATTGCCCTGGCAGGAATCAGGCCCGGCGATGACCTCCTGAGGCTCAGGCTCGGTCGCATGGGGGAGCAGCTCTCACGAAACCCATGGATAGAAAATGTTAGGATAAGGCGCTATCTGCCTCATACTATCGCTATCGAGGTGACGGAGCAGGAACCTATGGCCGTGGCAAGTATGGGTTACCTCTACTACCTGAATGCCAAAGGAGAACTCTTTAAGCCGCTTACCGAGGGAGATCGACTGGATTTCCCTGTATTTACGGGGGTGACCGAGGAGGATCTAGTCAAGGACCCGGCTGGGTCCAAGGGCGCAATCAAATCGATGCTCGCCCTTGTCGATCTGCTGAAGGAAAGAACACTCTTCAGTTTGGAGGATATATCAGAGGTGCACTATGACAAGGGCTATGGCTTCACGCTTTTTATGGCCCAGCGGGGTGTTCCGGTGAGACTGGGGAGAAGCGACTTTGCTGGAAAACTCGATCGACTCGCAAGGATATATGGGAATTTGCAGACTCAGATGCCAACACTTGAATATATCGACCTGGATTACTCCGATAAAATAGTAGTGAAGACCAGCTAAAAGGAGGGGATAGATGTCTATCAAGCAAAACAAGGTACTTACCGAGTTAAATGTCAACGACAATCGAATCTGTGCATTGGTCGGTAACTTCAGTGACGGTGGAATCGACATCGCATATCGTTATTTTCAGGCTGATCAGCCTGATATAGATAATATTGGCCTCGACTTTTACGGTAGAACTATAGTAAAAAGACAGAAACCTAAGAGGGGGAGTTATGTCCGGTAAACGGGACAACCTGTTGGTGGGGCTCGACATTGGAACCACCAAGATCTGCGCCATTGTCGGCAATGCTACCGAGGACGGTATCGAAATCGTGGGTATCGGGACCAGCCCGTCGCGCGGCTTGCGCAAAGGGGTTGTGATCAATATCGAGAGTACGGTTTCAGCTATCCGTAAGGCAGTGGAAGAGGCCGAACTCATGGCCGGCTGTGAAATAAAGTCTGTCTATGCGGGGATAGCAGGTGGCCATATCCGTGGTTTTAACTCCCAGGGGATCATTGCAATCAAGAACCGCGAGGTGTCACCCGATGATGTGAAGCGGGTGATTGATGCAGCCAAGGCTGTAGCGATTCCAATGGACAGGGAGGTTATCCATATACTCCCACAGGAGTTCATCATCGATGACCAGGATGGCATCCGTGAGCCTCTCGGGATGAGCGGAGTCCGACTGGAGGCCAAGGTTCATATCGTGACCGGTGCCGTGGCCAGTGCCCAGAACATTATTAAATCATGTAATCGAGCGGGCCTAGATGTGGCCGATATCGTACTTGAACAGCTGGCATCTTCCGAGTCGGTCCTCTCTCCGGACGAGAAAGAACTTGGGGTTGCGCTGGTGGATGTGGGAGGAGGTACCACCGACATCGCCATCTTTGTGGACGGTGCGATCAAGCATACCTCCGTACTTTCGCTTGGAGGCAACCACCTGACCAACGACATTGCCGTGGGGCTACGGACGCCTATGGCTGAGGCAGAAAAGATCAAACAGAAGTACGGCTGCTGCATGGCCTCGCTGGTCGGGAAGGACGAGACCATTGAGGTGCCGAGCGTTGGGGGGAGAAAACCACGGGTCCTTTCCCGGCAGCTGCTGGCCGAGATACTTGAACCAAGGGTGGAGGAGATATTCACCTTGGTGAATCGTGAGATAGTAAAATCCGGCTATGAGGATCTGATTGCCTCCGGAGTCGTGATTACCGGCGGGAGCACTATCCTCGAAGGTATGCCGGAGTTGGCTGAACAGGTTTTCAACCTACCGGTCCGCCGCGGACTGCCGCAGAACATCGGAGGACTCGTGGACGTAGTCAACACGCCGGCATTTGCAACCGGAGTAGGATTGGTGGTCTATGGGAGCAAAAACCTGGGAATTCGCGAATTCCCGAAATCTCAGACCGACGACCACATGTTCGGGCGTATCACTCGCCGAATGAAGGAGTGGCTCGGGGAATTTTTCTAGCATTTAATTAATCGCCAGATTGTGGTGGCAGATAAACCAAGGGGGTATGGCTATGTTCGTGTTCGATGAAAGCATTGACCAGAGCGCAAAAATAAAGGTTATCGGTGTTGGTGGCGGCGGTGGAAACGCTGTCAACACGATGATCGACTGCAAAATTTCAGGGGTCGAATTTATTGTGGCAAACACGGATGCTCAGGCTCTCCGTAATTCAAAGGCTGCTACCAAAGTCCAACTGGGTGGTCAGCTGACCAAGGGTCTAGGAGCGGGTGCAAACCCCAACGTCGGGAGAGATGCAGCCATGGAGGATCGTGAGCGTCTGGCTGAAACCATGATTGGGGCTGACATGATCTTCATTGCCGCAGGGATGGGAGGCGGTACCGGAACCGGCGCAGCGCCGATCATCGCAGAGGTAGCCCGTGAGGCCGGAGCCCTTACTGTGGGAGTCGTGACCAAACCGTTTTCTCGAGAGGGGAAGCAGAGGCTTATAAAGGCCGAGGAAGGTATCCGCGAACTGAAAAAGCATGTCGATTCACTCATCGTGGTTCCGAACGACCGGCTTATAAGCCTTGCAAGCAAATCAATGTCGATACTCGATGCCTTCAAGCCGTCGGACGACGTCCTTCGCCAGGCTGTTCAGGGGATCTCTGAGGTTATATCCAGCCACGGGATGATCAACGTGGACTTTGCCGATGTGAAAGCGATCATGGCCGAGCGCGGGATGGCAATGATGGGGATCGGAATCGGCAACGGCGAAAACCGGGCCACTGATGCTGCCACGCGTGCAATCACCAGCCCGCTGCTGGAGGATATCGATGTCTCAGGAGCCAGAGGTGTTCTGGTAAATATTTCCGCCTCCTCTACCATGACCATGGATGAGTTTGAGGCAGTGAACCGGACCATTCACGAAAAGGTTCATGAAGATGCCAATATCATCACCGGTCTGGCAATTGATGAGAGCCTCGGGGACCAGGTCAAGGTCATTGCCATCGTGACCGGATTCGGAGACCGCTTTGATATGGAGAAGGAGCGTCCGGAGGGCAGGAAGGTTTCCCCGATACAGCGCCCGGTGAATCGCGACATCCCTGCGTATGTGCGGCGTGAGGCCATTCCCCGGCAGAACAGCCTGCCTATGGACGAGTTCGACGAACAGTACGACATACCGACCTTTCTCCGCAAGTCGGTGGATTAAATTCTGGTGAATTAGCCGGGAGCCTCCACCACGCTTCCGGTAGTTGTCATGCCCGGCTTCCCTTCCCCCAAGGGGATGGCCGGGTTTTTTCTTTTCCGGGAGCGACATCCGTGATAGGTATTGCTTATGTCATGGAAGACCATTGAGCGATACCGCACTCTGCTTGCCACAGAAGAGGGGACGATCTTCAAGGGGTGGGGAGGAAAGCTCACCGTCTGCCTTGTCTATCCAAACCACTATCGGACCGGAATGAGCAACCTCGGTTTCCAGGCAGTGTATTCCCTCCTGAACAGCCAGCCGGATGTGGTCTGTGAGCGGGCATTTCTACCGGAAAGAGGGGACCTTGCCGAGTATCGCTCCAGCCGGCCACCCATCCTCTCTCTTGAATCCCAGCGACCGCTCGGTGACTTTGACCTCATTGCATTTTCGGTATCCTTTGAAACCGATTATCTGAATATCCCCCGTATTCTCGCTCTGGCCCGTATCCCGTCATTTTCCGCAGAACGGTCGAGCAGTCACCCCTTAATTATCGCTGGGGGGGCCGCGCTTTTTCTGAATCCGGAACCTGTTGCCGATCTTTTTGACCTTGTCTGCATTGGCGAGGGGGAGATGATCATTACCCCCTTACTTGACCTTCTCCGTTCCACAGGGGGGGTGGAGCGGGATATCCTTCTTGAAGAGGCGGCAAGGCTTGACGGGTTTTACGTCCCGTCACTCTACACAATAGATTATTCCGGGGATTCGGTCATCGCAATTACACCGAAAGGAGATGCTCCGACGAGCGTCCAACGCGTATGGTTAGACGATCTGGACGAAACGCCTGCAGGCTCACAACTCTTCTCGACTGAAACCGAGTTCTCCGAAATGTACCTGCTGGAGCTTTCCCGTGGATGCCCTCGGGGATGCCGGTTCTGTGCAGCTTCATTCATCTACGAGCCGTACCGCCAGAGATCGCTTGAGTCGGTCCGTGAGCAGGCATGCAAAGCCCTGGTCCGGCACCGGAAGATAGGGTTGGTTGGTGCGGCAGTTGGTGATTTCAATGGTATCGGAGAGTTATGCAGTTCCATACGTAGCAGTGGAGGAGATGTATCGGTGGCCTCGCTCAGGATTGATGCACTGGATGAAGAGATGATCCGAGTCCTTGTGGAGAGCGGGCACAGGACGGTGAGCCTTGCACCTGAAGGGCCTTCACAGCGTCTGAGAGATCTTGTCAGGAAAGGAATATCAACAGAACAGATCCTTGCAGCATGTGAGCGACTGATAAGCCGTGACATATTAAACCTGAAGCTCTATTTTATCGTCGGTCTTCCAACGGAAACCCTTGCTGACCTGGAGGAGATGGTCGGACTGGTTGAGGAGATCAGGAAACTGGTAACAGCCACAGCAAAGGATAATCGCAGGCTGGGAAAGCTGATACTTTCCGTGAACCCGTTTGTCCCAAAGCCATTTACCCCCTTTCAGTGGTGCGCCATGGCACCTGCCAAGGAACTGGAGGGGAAAATGAGCTTTCTCCTGAAAAACTTTTCATCGATGCCGAATGTGAAACTGCAGATGGAGGGGGTAAAGGAGGCAACATTGCAGGCGCTCCTTGCAAGAGGAGACCGAAGACTAAGCAGGATGCTTGTTAGTGCTGCAGAGAGTGGAAGCTGGAGGCGAGCGATGAAGGAGTGCGGGATAAACCTGGAGTGGCTTGTCACTCGCACCATTCCGTTGAGAGAGGTCTTGCCATGGGATGTAATCTATTGCGGCAACCGAGAGAGGCTTGAGAGTGAATACAGGAAAGCGTTCGAATAAAACATGAGTGGATGACATTACTTCACATGACAACCCAGGCAGAGGTTGCCACTCGCCAGGTGGTTCTTCTCAGGCTTCAAGGGGTTGTGACAGGTAAGGCACCCTACCTTCCCATCTACGAGCACCATATCACCGCTCAATTCGTAGAGACTCCTGAATTCTCTGCTTGCATAGGCATAGCTGCCGTAATGCATTCCGATCGGGTGATCCCCCCGCAGGGCTTCCGAACTGTTCCTGTTCTGGCTGTCGTTTTTGAAGCGGATAAAGTGCATCCGGGTATTGATGCCGTCGTGGCATGAAAGGCAGTCATAAGAGAATGTGTCGATTTCGATCTGGTTGCCAGTGTTGTCCCTGTAGTTTATGGCATAGAGTGTCTGTTCTCCGTATGGAGAAGATGCTGCCTGTTTTGCCGTCTTTATCTTGCCAATGAACTCAAGCCCTGTCTCCAGGTTTTGCAGTTGCTTTGAAAATTCGCAGGTCCCTTCATCCTGAGTTTGAGGTGGTTCCCATGAGGCTGTTGCCAATGATGTGGCAAGTATGCTTACCATGCCTGCCGTAATAAGAATCTCTGCCATCCGCCTGATGGAAAATTTCATAACTTGCCTCCCCAAGGTGAATCCTGATAGAAACAATACAAGGAGGGTACCAAGAAGGTGAGCATCTGGACCTGATTGTAACATGCATGAATTATTGGGTAAATGCGCTAAGATGAGTCGGCTTTGATGGATGAGGGTGTTAAACCTCTGAACAGCAGTTTGGGATATCTGCGGGGATTCCTTTAATGTCAGAGGGTTGCGTTGGTCGGGTGAATTTGTGGATGTGTTTGCATTCTGAACAGCCGGGATCGTGTATCAGGAGTAACGGCTCTCCTCTCCCTAAAGCAGCTATATCTCTGCTTGATTAGATTTTGGAAAAGCTATACGCCATCTGCGTTCTCGAAAACCTTCGTAACGTCGAGCGGTTGTTCAGATAGTTTGCCGATAACTTGGAGGAAGTTGCGGGTAAGCACTGGGTGTAGGTCGGTTCCTGACATGTCAGACATCATAGAGGCGATTGCAACGAATTCCATTGAGCCGCGATAGGCGCGTTTTGTTCTGAGGGCATCAAAAAAATCAGATATTGTAGTCATGTGGCTGCAGAGATTTTGTCGCCACCCCTCGGTCACTTTTGGATAGCCGGTAAGGTTGAACTTCAGATGGTGTTCGTAAGCTGTTACAACCGCCAGCCTGGGTACACCAGGAGTGTCGAGGAGGCGCTGGGCTCCTTTGAGAGGGTGCTGCTTGATCATCTCCCACTCGGCGTCATCGAGCTTGCCCTGCTTGGTCAGAACCTCTTCAGGGACATAGAGCTTGCCGATGTCATGGAGCATTGCAGCTACACCGATTTCGTTCAGAAGTGGTCCATCGATGCCTAGAGACATTGCTTGGGCAAGGTTGAGAATGCAGACGTTGGTGGAGTGGGTAAAGGTGTACTCATCCATTGCTCTGAGCGGGGCTAGTGCCATCAAGGGGTCTGCAACCTGCTTGAATGCGTCGATGAAGCAGCTGACAATTTCAGAGATTCCAACCACATTTATTTTTTTGTTTTTTCTCGCCTCTTCATAGATATCCAAAAAAGTTGCGAGTTCCTCTAAAGGGATATCGGCCAGCGATTTTATGCGGTTGTGGCTGTGCGTCAATCCCTCTGTCTCTTCAGCAAGCGCATAGCCTATTTCTACTCGTCCGAACCGGACGTTATCCGTAGAGTTAACCTGTTCTGCTGATGGCCCCAATCTGGCAAGGGTGCCAACCAGCATTCGAAATTCATGAACCGTTATTCCACGTAACAGGCGGAGGTTGCCTATCCCGCGGTTTTTGAGTGTCTGGCTGAAGCGGTTGATATACATATTTGTCGGGAGAGGGCGGTCATCTACGACCAGCTCTTGATCGATGAGCAGGAGCGAGACCTCTGATTCGATTCCCATGGCTGCAGTCAGGCTTTCCATCGCCGATGTGCATAGCCTCGACACCTGTTGATGTTGAAGGGTATAGAGCAGTGAGGTTGAAACAGCGCTGGAAAGCAGGCGTATGAATGTCTGAAGATGCGTTGTCTGTTCAGGATTCACGGTCTCCTCCCTGGATGTTTCGGTATATTTCTTCCGCAATCTGGCGAATTTCCTTTTGGCCGGATTGTGCAAGGTCTTTCAGAAGTCTGATGACCGACTGACTCGGGTAGTGCTTAAGTGATTGAACGGTCTCTGCTTTCAGCCGATTAAGCTGGCCTGCGCGGAGGAGAGTACGGGATTTGAGGAACTGCTCAATTCCCGGGATTGCAGACGGATTTCCTATCATCCCTAGAGAGTGGATTGCCGCACTTTTTAACTCGGAGCCGAAGCCTGTCAATCCTCCACGATTCAGGAATCCCATAAGATGCTTCAGTACCGCCGGGCTTTGACTGTGTTCTGCCAAACGCACAGCATTGAGCATAACCTCTCGGTCGCTTCCAGCCATGTCTTGCAGGAGCTGAGTATCTGCTTCAGGGTCGTGCGAGAGTAATAATGACCTTATGGCCTCCTGGCGGACTTTTGTGTTGGGATGGCGGGTAAGGCGCCGCATCTGTTGGATAACCGCAGGGTCATCGAAGTTGCGCAGCACCTGGATAAGATTTCTCACAAAATACCAGCGGCCGTCACGCAACCTGGAGATGGCGGCATCTCTGACAGGGCTTCCAATTTTATGGAGGCGCTCCATATAATATCGTCGCAGAGACATGTTCTGTTCTTCCGCCAGGCGGTCCAATATGGGTGCAATGAATGGCCCGCCTACCCGGTCTATCAGCTCTCCAATCTCCTGATATTTTGTTTTTCCCCAGAAGGTGACCCCGTTCAGGACCTCTGAAATGAATTCCGGCTGAGCAAAGACAGCCATGACTTCCTTGAAGCAATCGTCGGGAGCGTTTGCAGTTCGCTGGGCCATTTTTGAATGAATTGGCAATAAGGCTGCGAAATCACCTATGCTGAGAAAGTAGCTGCAAAGATCGAGCAGATTGCGTTGCATAACCTCTGCATTGCCTTCGGTCTGCGCATTGTTGATAATCTCAAGGATAATAAGGCTGATCTCTTCTTCTATGTCGTGGTTGGAAAGGGAGTGCTTGAGTTCCTGAATCTCTACTTGGTCTGCCGGCGAGATGGTATGGCTTGCGATTATAGAATGGAGTGCCTTCTTGTAGTTATCAGGCAGGAACTTGTCAGTGCTGTCTTCCTGGAATATGATCCTCAGTTTGATCTGTAATTCATCCTCTTCTGATGAATGATGGGGTTTCCCATATTTTCTCGTCTTGATCGCCAGGTTTCTTGAAAGTTTTCCGATAAGGTCGAGCATCATCTGAGGGATTGCCGATTGGCGTGCATTAAGGTCATCAAGGGCTTCCAGAATAGCTTCTTCCGGGATGCGGGAGAGAACAGTCTCTGCCAGTTCCTGACGGGTCTCCAAGGATGAGAATGCACTGTTGAGAAACTGGCGCCTCAGTTCGGGAGAAAGTCGGTTGATGAAGGAGGTGAGTCGCAAGAGTAATTCTTCTTTCTGCCCTCCTTGTGCTTGCCCGTCCAGCTCTTGTAAAAAGCTGGCGATGGTATGCTCGTAGCTCTTGAGTTTGATCTGCTCGGTAGCAGGTTGTGCCCTGTGTCTGTTCAGAATCTCTGCGAGTGCTGTGGGATCGAGGTCAATTGTACGACCTTCCAGTGAATCGGTGTCGGCAAGGGTTCCCTCGAGAAGACCTCGGACAAAATCGTACCAGAGTGAGGCGGACTGCTTTTCGAAAAGGATCTGGTCGGTTCCGTCCAGACCCTTTTCGGTGGCCTTGAAGGCACGGTAGTCTATGGGGCGAATCTTGATGCCGGTAATTCCTGCAGTCAAAATGGCCTGCACAAAACCACCCTGCTGATTTATCTGTTCGCGGTTCAGGGCGAGAAGATTATAGAAGTTCAACAGCTCTGAACAGTTCAAGCCTCTGTAAAACATTATTGCCGCAACGCCTTGTCCAAAAAGAAGGCGCGCAAGATCCCTGTAAACTGGGTTGTTCTTGTCGAGGAAGGAGTCGCCGATGATCAGCGTATCCTTTGCAATCCCCAACGTAAGGGATTCCCGAAGCGCCAGCAGTTCATGTAGCAGACCCAATACCTTGTCTACCGACGCTGCAATCACCGGGTGCTGACTTGGATAGGCGATGACATGCCGACGGGCGATGTTTAGTTCATAAATGAAGTTTGAGAGGAGCCGGGTGTCCAGGTCCAGCGGGTCTGTATTTGATGGTGGCAATGCCACACGACCTCCATTACTAACTGGTGTTGCGGTATGATCGATTGTGTGAAAAGGTAATATTTGTCGTGCCTTGTCAATCAGTTGTCAGGGGAGCATGGCTTTGTCTGCGCCGCCGCCTTTTCCGCTTTCTTGCCGGCACTGCTTCTGAAGTAGTTTCCTCGGGAGGCATGGACGGCACCTTTTCGAGGAAAGAGTCCCACCAGTTAAGGGATTTCAGGTTTTCACCACTTATCTCGGATGTAAGTCTGAGATAGGCAATGGCGTCAGGGAAATCTGTCCTGTTGGCCATAACAAGGGGACGTCGTGGGGGGGGCCTATGCAGAGAAGGCTGTAATGCGAGTATTCCTCGGAGCTGGTTGACGACGCGTGCTGGGATCCGGACTGTTTTGCTGAGGCTCTCCATGAAAGCCGCGCATGTGGCATCCAGGGCCTGTTGCCGTGGCATTCCTTCGCGGTGGAGGGCAAGGGAGCGCTCCTCAATGCATCTGCCGAAGAGTGCTGCAAGTAAAAGCGGTGGGGAGGGGGCACTGCCGGTGCGGGATATTTCATCAAGCCATTCAAGAATCCGATGCAGTAGCTCTCTGTGGGTGCTGCTTACGTAGAACCATTGAGAGAAGGAGGGGAAGAGCGAGGCAAGAAGTCCGCTTTCATCCAGGAGGAAGAAAACTCTCTGTGCAGATCCGAGCAGGAAGAGCTTGAGTATTTCTTCGTAAAGCCTGGCCGGTGCTGCGCGCGATATGGTTGCAGAAAGTTCACAGGTAACCCCCCATGTTTCCGGCTCAATCTTGAAGTTAAGGGTAGCAGCGAATCGAACGGCACGGAGCATTCGAACCGGGTCTTCCGTAAAGCGGACAACCGGGTCCCCAATTGGCCGGATCAGTCGCTCCTGCAGGTCATTTTGACCTTTCGCGTAGTCGATTACGGTAAAATCTGCGATGTTGTAAGCAAGGGCGTTTATTGTAAAATCACGACGAAGCGCATCATCTTCCGGTGTTCCGAAGACGTTGTCACGAAGGACCATCCCATCCTCGTCCTTGAGGTGACGCGGGTGACGATCTGTCTCCTCGGACTCCGTATCATCGGCAGGGGCTGCTGCACGAAAAGTGGATACCTCCAGGATTTCATCCTGAAAGTGGAGATGGGCCAGTCTGAAGCGGCGGCCGACCAGTCGACAGTTGCGGAAGAGCCGTTTCAGCTGCCCAGGCGTGGCATTGGTGGCTATATCAAAGTCTTTGGGGGTCCGTTCCAGAAGCAGGTCGCGGACGCATCCACCGATCAGGTAGGCAATGAAGCCATGGTCGTTCAGTCGATAAAGGGTTCGCAGTGCGTTAGGGCTCAGCTGCTTGCGGGAGATACCGTGTTCCTGCCGGGGAATAATGCGTGCTTGCATTCTTTTACATTAACACAGACAGTTCAAAAAGCAAAACGCCATCCTTTGTGACTGTAACTCCCGCTGGATTGTAAAATTTGTGCTTTTTGACCTATGTCATAGTATGAAGGATTAGGAGCTGTTAGTATGACCAAAATGGAACAGGAGCTTTCAAAAGATCAGGTTCGCGACCTGAAGGTGCTTGTAAGATTTTCAGGCATTTACTGCAATGCCAAGCATGGCGAGGATGTCCGGGATCTCTTCGAGCTTCCCGCTTGCCTCGGTAAGCCGGTTCTGCTCTGCCCTGAATGTGCAGAGTTGGTGGCTTATGGCATTCAGAAGCGCCGGCTCTGCCCGCTGCATCCGAAGCCGACCTGCAGAAAATGCCCCATCCATTGTTACAGCCTCCAGTACCGTGCCAGGATCCGGGAGATCATGGCGTTTTCCGGGCGCAGGATGATACTGAGAGGCAGGCTGGATTATATCTGGCATTACTTTATCTAACGAGGTGCAACAGTGATTAGAAAGATCGTACAGATTGACGAAAATAAGTGTAACGGTTGTGGCATATGCATCCCTGCCTGTGCCGAGGGAGCCATAAGGATCGTTAACGGAAAGGCTGTGCTGGCGGCAGATAACCTTTGTGACGGCCTCGGCGCCTGCCTCGGAGAGTGCCCAGAGGATGCCATCCGAGTTATCGAACGCGATGCAGACGAATTTGACGAGGAAGCGGTGGAAAAGCATCTTCAGGGTGGTCGCAGTGAGCTGTCTGATGCCGCTGCCCCACAGGCATCGGAGCCGACTCTCCATCACGGAGGTTGCCCCGGTTCACGGGCTTTCTCTTTTGAGCCATCCAAGGTGACTGTTCCTGCCGGTAGTGTTGTCCGTCAACAGAGCGAACTGGGCCAGTGGCCGGTACAGCTTCACCTTGTTCCGGTCAATGCTCCCTACTTCCAGGATGCCGATCTGTTGATAGCTGCAGACTGCGTCCCTTTTGCCTATCCGGATTTCCACCGGGATTTTCTCTCCGGCAGGGCACTGGTTGTAGGTTGTCCGAAGCTCGATGACATCCGTTTATACAGGGACAAATTGACGGAACTTTTTAAGGTTTCATCCATAAAGAGCGTTACAGTGGTACGAATGGAGGTCCCCTGCTGCGGTGGGATAGTGGCGACAGCAAAGCAGGCCCTGGAGGACAGCGGTAAATCCATCCCTTTCCGGGTGGTGACGGTTGGTATCAAGGGTGAAATCAGGGAGGATTAAGGCTATAAGACAAAAAGGATAATTTTGATCTTTTTTATTGACAAGGCATGGGGTGATTGCTACTGTTTTATCGAATCGAATAATCACTCTGCTGTGAAAGGAGAATGTTAATGAGTATTTGCACCCTTGTAACTCAAGAAGCCCCGGATTTTACCGCAGAGGCGGTAATGGCCGACAACACCTTTGGTCAGATTACTCTGTCTGCCTATCGGGGGAAATATGTCATTCTTTTCTTCTACCCGCTGGATTTCACCTTTGTCTGCCCTTCCGAAATCATTGCATTCAATAAGAAGATTGACTCTTTCCGCCAGAAGAACTGTGAGGTGATCGGCGTTTCCGTTGATTCCAAGTTTACCCACTTTGCCTGGAAGAACACCTCGGTTGAGGACGGTGGTATAGGAAATATCCAGTATCCTTTGGTGGCAGATCTGAACAAGAATATTGCCCGTTCCTACGGGATACTCTTTAATGATGCAGTTGCCCTCCGAGGTCTGTTCCTTATCGACACCAAGGGGGTCATTCGCCATGCGGTCATTAACGACCTGCCACTTGGACGCAGCGTAGATGAGGCGTTGCGGATGGTAGATGCCCTTCAGTTTGTCGAGACCCACGGCGATCAGGTATGTCCTGCCAACTGGAAAGAGGGTGATGATGCGATGAAGCCGACCGCTGAGGGGGTCGCAAGTTATCTTGCCAAGCACGGAAATTGAGTTATTGCACAGCTATATGACAGGAGAAAACGCGGCTTACGTCGCGTTTTTTTTATTCTAATGGGGCCTGACGGTTGCGGGAGTCTGTTCTTTGTGGTACATAAAACGAAACACTTCTGTTTACTCTTAAAGGAGAAGCTATGCACAGAATCGTTGCCGTGGTTCCGTTTCTGTTTTGTCTCATCCTGACAGCCCCGGTCTCGGCCCAGGAATCACAGCCTCCTGCGGCCATTGTTGAGAAAATGGCATTCAAGCTGACACGAGGGGTGACAAATGTGGCCACCTGCCTTGCCGAGATCCCAAAGCAGACCATGAACTCCGTTCGTGACCGGGGCAATGTCGGCTATGTGATCGGTCCGCTCAAAGGGGTCGGTATGACCCTGTATCGCGGCCTTGTAGGAGGGGTGGAGGCGGTTTTTTTCATGGTGCCGCATCCCGGCTATTATGACCCTATGGTTGATCCGGAATACGTATGGCAAGGCTGGGGGGACCCGATTCCTGAAAAGCCTGCGGCAAAGGTCGAGTGATATTTATGCAATTACGAATGACTAGCGGCATTATGGTAACCATCCTTCTTGCTACATTGCTGCTTATGCCTAAAATGGCATCAGCAGACCGTTATAAAAGTGTTGACAACGCAACACCTCAGGAGGTTGCCGACGGAATGGGGAGCAAACTCGTTCGTGGGGTGGCAAATGCTGTCACAGGCTTGGGCGAGTTTCCCAAACAGATTTACTATACAACCAAGGAAGACGGCTGGGGTAAGGGGTTGACCGTGGGGCCAATCAAAGGGGTAGTCATGACCCTTACCCGGACCGTTACAGGGATTGCAGAGGTCTTCACCTTCTTTGTTCCCTATCCGGGGTTTTACGATCCATTGTTTGATCCTGCATATGTCTGGCAGAAGGAATAAGTTGATTGATTAAGCTGCACGACCTTCATTCCATGCCACTCAGCAATCTCAATCCTCCGCAGCGGGAGGCGGTACTTCACGGCGAAGGGCCCCTTCTGATCCTTGCCGGGGCCGGTTCCGGCAAGACCCGCGTCCTTGTTCACAGGATCATCAACCTTGTCAGCCAACTCGGCGTTCCCCCATGGCAGATTCTGGCGGTCACCTTCACCAACAAGGCTGCCGGTGAGATGCGGGAGAGGGTGGAGAGGTCGCTCGGGTCCAAGGAACTTCCCCTTATCTCCACATTTCACTCTGTTTGCGCCCGGATTCTCCGACAGGACGGCCATTATCTCGGTTTCGACCGGTCCTTCGCCATATACGACGATGGAGACAGTCAGAAAATCCTGAAGGAGATTCTTGCAGAACTGAATCTTGACGAGAAGCGTTACCCTCCCCGTTCACTGGCCACTGCCATTGACGATTGCAAGAACAACGGCCGCCTTCCGCATGAGATCCCAACCGATTTTCATAATGCAGTCCTTTCGAGGGTCTATGCCGCCTACCAGGAACGGCTGAAAAAATGCAATGCCCTGGACTTCGGCGACCTTGTGCTGATGGCTGTAAAGCTTTTCGAACAGGAACCTCAGGTGCTGGAGCGTTACCGGGACCGCTGGCGCTGGCTTATGGTGGATGAGTATCAGGATACCAACCCGATTCAGTACAGGCTTGTCACCTTGTTGGCCGGGGAGCGGCGCAACCTCTGCGTGGTAGGTGATGACGACCAGTCTATCTATCGGTGGCGCGGGGCAGATATCCGCAATATCCTGGATTTTGAGAAGGACTTCCCCGGGGTTATGGTGGTCAAGTTGGAGCAGAACTACCGCTCAACCCAGACCATCCTGAGCGCAGCCGGCGCAGTGGTGGCCAAGAACCGGGGACGGAAACCCAAGACCCTCTGGACTGAAAACAAGGGTGGAGAGCGGATCATCTACCGCAGACTTGACACCGAGAGGGACGAGGCGCGTTTTGTCTGCCGAGAGATCCTTCGGCACCAGCGCCAGGGTGGGAGGCTCGCAGAGGTTTCTGTCTTCTACCGGACAAATGCCCAGTCCCGCGCCATAGAGGACGCACTTGTGGCTGAAGGAACAGCCTACCACATGGTAGGTGGCACCCGCTTTTACGAGCGGATGGAGGTCAAGGATATCCTGGCTTATCTCAAAGTGCTCGTCAATCCGGCAGATGAGGTGGCTCTTAAACGGATCATAAATACACCGCCGCGAGGAATTGGCCATTCAACGATCGACAAGGTGTTGGATTTTGCCGCCCGGCAAGGCATAACCCTCTACGAGGCTGTACGTAGCGCGGCGGAAGGGGCAATGCTTGCCGCTGGCCCCCGTGGCAAACTGGCCCCCTTTGTATCGCTGATGGACGGCTTTGCTGCAGTGCGGGATGTCGTCTCTCTTGAGGAACTGACCGCGCGGATTATCAGGGAATCCGGTTATGAAGCCAAGTTGCGGGAGGAGCGGAGTGAGGAGTCAGCCGACAGACTGGCCAACCTTCAGGAGCTTCTGGCAGCGATTGCGGAGTTCGAGCAGACAAACGACGAGAATGGGGTTTCCCCCTTCCTTGAGCAGGTGGCTCTGATATCGGACCTTGAGAGGGGCGAGAAGGGCCGCGATTCTGTAACACTTATGACCCTTCATGCTGCCAAGGGGCTTGAATTCCCACTGGTATTCATGGTGGGAATGGAGGAGAAGCTCTTCCCTCATGTACGTTCTCTGGACGATCCCGATCAGATGGAGGAGGAACGGAGGCTTTGCTACGTTGGGATGACGCGTGCAATGCAACGCCTCTTCCTCTCAAATGCCCGTCGTCGCCGGGTCTTTGGCCAGGATCAGCTCAACCCGCCTTCCCGATTCATCGTCGAAATCCCCGGGGAACTCATTGACCTTGAGGATGAACAGTCTGTAACTGAAAACGGGGCATGGGGTGGAGCCTCTTGGAATCGGGGTTTCGGAAACGGCAGGAGCTCCTTGGATTCGGCGCGTGCCCCGGTTAAGGGTTCATCTCAGCCGGAAACAGGGCAGCACAATCTGGAAAGTGTTTTTGCGCATTCAAATGACGACGGAGAATACCGTGAGGTTGAGGTAGTGCCGGACGAGCCGAGTGGGGTGATTCTGGGGATGAAGGTTCGCCACGCAAAATTCGGCATAGGTACCATAAGGAGGATTGAAGGGTGCGGAGACGATCAGAAGGTGATCGTCTGGTTCAACTCGGTTGGGCCTAAGAAGCTGCTGGTGAGGTTTGCTGGCCTGGAGCGGGTGCTATGAAACGAGGGTGTTCCGGTCACAGTCCAGGAAGGTCTTATCCAGCTCAAGTGCGATCCCTTCAGTGGTTTTCCTGACTACCTTTGCCCGCATCTGGCAGATTTTGTTCTCCTTTGAACGGTGGTAAATGGTGATCAGTACCGAGTCATTTTCTGGGATGTCCTGCCTGGTCTTTACAAAAACCCCTTTAAGGCTGATGTTGTCCAGCTCTCCTTCTACAATAGTATCATTGTACGTGATGGTGGCTTCAAGGTGAATGGGGAGCCTTGAGTAATTCCGTGCTTGCATCGGTCTCTCCTTTTAGCGCTACTGCCATCTGCCGCACCAAATGCCAAACAATAAATTATATCCCGTAACGGGTGACAAGCAATCCTGATGCGCAAAGTTTTTGACAAGCAGGGGTGATTCGGCTACTTTGGGCTCCATGCAGGAGTACCTTACACACAACGGCTACCCGGCCCTTTTCCTGCTCAGTTTCCTTGCCTCTACGCTTCTTCCGCTCGGTTCGGAATGGCTTCTGGTAGCACTTCTGATCAAAGGCTTCGCTCCACTTCACCTGGTGATGGTTGCATCTGTCGGCAATTTTCTGGGGGCCTGCACCAGTTACGCCTTGGGGATTTACGGCAGCCGCTTCATTGAGGAAAAGATCTTCAGGATGGACGAGCGTGACAGAGAGCGAGCCGAGCGCACCTTTGAGCGATTCGGGAGCTGGAGCCTTCTCTTTACCTGGCTGCCGGTGGTTGGCGACCCGCTTTGTCTCGCGGCAGGGGTCCTGAGGGTCGCTTTCATCCGCTTCGCCCTGCTGGTTATGGTTGGAAAGGTGATGCGCTACGCGGTCGTGGCATGGGCGACGATTGAAGGAAAAAGCCTTTTTGTCTGAAAATCTTTCAACAGGAGTAGTGATGATAACGTGTAAAACCTACTGTCTCCCCAACGGCCTTCGCTTGGTGGCTGTTGAGATGCCTCACCTGCACAGCGCCGAGATTGCCGTCTACATTAAGGCTGGCGGCCGCAATGACACCCTGGAGAAGGCCGGACTTGCACATTTTGTGGAGCACATGCTCTTTCGAGGCACAAAAGACTACCCTACCACATTGCAACTGGAAAACGCTTTTGAGGCGATAGGCGGCAGCGTAAACGCCTCTACCGACGAAGAGACTACCTGCTATTTTTCCCGCATTCACCCCCACCATGCTCCGCAGGGTATGGCCATACTCGCCTCAATGCTCCGCCGCCCTCTTCTCTCCGGACTGGACACCGAACGGAGGATAATCATTGAGGAAGCCATGGAGGACATCAATGAGCAGGGGGAGGAGATCAACACCAATAATCTGTCGAGTCGCCTGATGTGGCCGGGTCATCCGCTCGGAATGCCGACCATCGGCTATCTGGATACCATTCGTGGGGTTACGAGGGACGATCTTATCGGCTATCTGACGCGTCATTACGTGCCTGAAAATGCCGTTGTGGTGGTGTCAGGCAATGTCCTGGCCGAGGAGTTTTTCACGGCATGCGAAGCAGAGTTTGGTGATTGGCAGAATGCCACTGCTCCGAAGCTGGTGGTGGCTGACTTTGACCAGCCTGAGCCCCGGGTGCTGTTCGCAACAGATTCCGACAGCCAGCTCCATCTCCATCTGGCTTTTCGCGGTTTTGCCAGGCTGGACCGGCGGATCATGGCAGTACGTCTGCTGCGCAGGATCCTTTGCGGAGGCGGGAGCTCCCGCCTTCACCTGTCTCTGCGTGAGCGCCTCGGAATAGTCTACTCGGTGGAAGCCA
>JAYSLX010000262.1:0-4556 GCA_043725245.1 Geobacteraceae bacterium
CAGTCGAGGCACACAACATTCTTTGACATATGAATATCAGGAGTTGCTCCTTCTGGGTAGGAATACGTTCCTCCGAAGTAACCCGCACCGCGTCGCCGCTCCTCGGGCCCCGCATGGCAAATCGTCCCTCGTCCACCACCATAGCAACTCTCAGGAGGGGGGCGCTTTACAAAGGTGTGCATCCCCTGTCTTGGCTTTGCTGGGTCACTCTTCTGGGGCAGGTAATGACAGTCCAGGCAGCCGACATGACACTGATTGCATGACCGCTGACCAAGTTGAGACTGTTCAGGGGTAAAAGGGAGAGTGGTCCCTCGAGCAATGGCTTCCTCATTACCGTCGAACCAGACGCCGCAATTATGGGGGCCGCGCTCGTTGTCACTCCAGCTCTTGTAGGCGCTCTGCTTTGCATTCCTTCCCATGGCACTCTGACGGAATTCGGAAAAATGTTTCATATGGCATTTTCCGCAGGTCTGTTCCATAACCGTGAAGTCCTGAGATAGAGTGTCGAGTTTCTTGTCATGGTAAAGCAGCATCGATACTGTCGGGTCTATCATAGACCGGCCGTCTTTACCCGTGACATGCCTCAGTCGAAACTGTGCATTTGATCCTATTTCCATAGGGAATGGCCGTATGGCTGTTTCCGCGAGCAGTCCCTTCTTGCGAACTATCCGGAGTCGAGCCATGCCTGTATGTGCCTGTTTTAGGTCTGTAGCATTTGAGTCGCCCATGTGGCAGTCGCTACAGGTGGCAGTCATTCCGGTCTGAACTCGGGCCAGCTGGTCTGAAACTGAAAAATGGGGGAAGCCCAACTCTTTCATTAGGATGGCATTGTCATGACAATAGATGCATGAGGAAGTTTTTATAACGGATTGTGCTGCATTGGCCGACATATGCGAAGCTGTTAGCATCACGATAGTACCCAATATTGTTAAGGCTTTAATCATAAATTTCTCCAGTTGAGATTTTATTATCCATGTTTCAGACTCCTCAGCAGGAATTTATTTTTAGATTATATCCCAAAAATGTCTTCTTATTAAATTCACGCAGTCTTTTCGTTAAATTTATTCGCGATCGAACCGACATGGTTAACTACGTAATATAATTTTGCTGGGGGTTACCATGTTCAAGAGCTTTGGTATCAGCACAAAAATCTTTGGGACAATTGTTACAACACTCATAATCATGTTTTTGATCGGGATAATATCCATTCGAAAGCTTTCATCGGTAACTTCTATTGCTGAGGAGATGGGGCAGAATCATATGCCCAGCGTAACCATCCTCGCAAATATCAGGAACAATGTGGACACCTACCGAAGATCCGAGTTGCAGTTCTACCTGAAAAATTCAGAGGAAGACTTCAAGCGGTATTACGACCGGATGGGGAAGATGCAGGAAGAGCTCAAGGCGTCACGTGAAAAATATGGCAAGCTTCATCTGTCTGATGAGGAAAAAAAGCAGATTTCAGAATTTGAAACGGCTTGGAACTCCTATGTCACATCAACACAAAAAGCGGTTGATCTCATAAAGAGCGGCAAGTTTGATGAGGCACAGATACAGACGCGGGGAGATGGGAAAAAGAGATATGATCAATCAAACAAGATGCTGGGAGAGCTCCAAGCCTCTAGCCAGAAAAAGGCTGATGGGGCATTACTTCTTATGCATGCAACAACATCTAGTGCGCGTATTTGGATCATATGCCTGATCACATCGGGGTTGATTATTGGACTTCTACTTGGATTACTGACGATTAAGGCCATTCGTGCCCCTCTTCGTCGTTTGGCACGTGATGCAGAGCAGATAGCAACAGGCGACCTTAGCGTCGAAGTTCATGTGGATTCAGATGATGAAGTAGGTCAACTGGCCCGCTCTTTCGAAAAAATGGTAAACAGCTTGAGAGAATTGATTGGCAGACTTGCAGATTCATCATCCGAGGTGATGAAATCATCGGGCGAAATGCAGTCCAACTCTGAACAGATGGCATCCGGTGCCGAAGAGGTGGCATCACAGGCCACGACAGTGGCGACAGCAAGTGAAGAGATGTCTGCCACTTCAGGGGATATTGCCCAGAACTGCTTGCTTGCTGCCGAAAGCGCCAAGCGCGCCAATGATGCAGCTGATCATGGAGCAACCGTGGTAGAGAACTCCATCGTTGTTATGAAAAGGATCGCCGACAGCGTTACATCATCGGCATCTACGGTTGTCGAGCTGGGACAGAAGAGTGATCAGATCGGCGCCATAGTCGGCACTATCCAGGATATCGCCGATCAGACCAATCTCCTTGCACTCAATGCAGCCATTGAAGCTGCTCGAGCAGGAGAGCAGGGTAGAGGATTCGCAGTTGTTGCCGATGAGGTGCGAGCACTTGCCGAACGCACAACCAAGGCTACAAAAGAGATCAGCGAGATGATCAAAGTCATCCAGAAGAATACCCAAACCGCAGTGGCTGCCATGGAGGAGGGTGTAGCCGAGGTTCAGAACGGAACGGATGAAGCCGCTCGATCTGGAGAGGCGCTCAGGAAAATTCAGGATGAGATCAATGCCGTTAACCTCCAAGTTCAGCAGATTGCAACTGCAGCCGAAGAACAAACCGCTACTACCAGTGAAATCAGCGGAAATATGCATCAAATAACCAATGTGGTTAATGTGACAGTTGATAAGGCACGTGATACCTATAACGCCGCAAAGCATCTCTCTCAACTTTCTGAAGAGCTACAGCGTGTGGTCGGGCAGTTCAAGATTTCGGAATCCGGCAAGCTTATAACCTATAGCAGCAGCTACAGCGTTCATGTTGACAAGATGGACCAGGAACACCAGCGACTAATAGACATCATTAACAATCTATACGCGTCAATGCGTGAAGGTAGAGGAAATGAGTCAATCGGCTCGATAATGAATGAATTGATAGGCTACACCAAGACTCATTTCGCGCATGAAGAGAGATTAATGCAGGAATCGGGATACGTCGATCTTGAAGAACATAAAAGTGCCCATGAAAACCTGATCAGTAAGGTTCTGGAGATCCAGAATAAATTCAAATCAGGCACCGCCTTGAGCCAGGAGGTAATGAGCTTTCTCAAAAATTGGCTCGTCAACCACATCCAGGGCATGGATAAAAAATATGGTCCTCACCTGAACAAGAAGGGGATTAGGTAGTTTGAAAAAATAAGGTTGCTTATGGTTTTGATCATCTTGTACGATTGCAGACCGTCAAAAAAGATTAATAAGCTGCAATAGAGACAGGAGAGGCGTAACGAATGGCAATCACGGCGATCAAAGGCTTCAATGACATACTTCCCGGAGAGGTGGAGAAGTGGCAGTACATCGAGAAAACTGCCCGTTCAGTCTTCGGCATGTATGGGTTCAGCGAGATCCGCATTCCGATCATGGAGAAGACGGAGCTGTTTTCCCGCTCTATCGGTGACACAACCGACATCGTAGAAAAGGAGATGTACTCCTTTGTCGATAAGGGAGAGAATAGGGTGACACTCCGTCCAGAGGGGACTGCCAGTGTCATGCGTGCTTTTATCGAGCACAAGTTGTATTCCCAGGATTCAGTGAGCAAACTTTACTATATGGGGCCGATGTTCCGCTACGAGCGACCGCAGAAAGGTCGTTACAGGCAGTTCCACCAGATTGGCGCCGAGCTCACCGGAGTGATCGACCCATTGGTGGATGCCCAGGTTCTGACCATGCTTTGTCATTTGTTTGCAGAGTTGGGTCTTACCGAGCCGAGACTGGAGATCAATTCACTTGGCTGCCCCGAATGCCGCCCTGTTTATAAGAAGGTATTGAAGGAATTTCTCCAGGCTAAGCTGAATATCCTCTGCGACGACTGTAAACGGAGATTCGAAACAAACCCCCTGAGGGCACTTGACTGCAAGGCCACCGGTTGCAGGGAGGCAACTGTCGATGCCCCGTCGGTTCTGGATAACCTCTGCGGAGGCTGTGATGAACACTTTACCGCAACTCGTCGCTACATGGAGATGGCTGGTACCAGCTACACCATTAATTCGCGCATGGTGAGGGGACTTGACTACTACACCCGAACTACCTTCGAACTGGTAACCACTCTTCTTGGCTCCCAGAGTGCAGTTGCTGCAGGCGGTCGCTATGATGGACTTATTGCTGGCCTTGGAGGACCTGACATACCAGGCATCGGCTTTGCCATGGGTGTAGAGCGGGTTGCTCTCCTGCTTGGCGAACGAGATTTTACGAGCCGTCCCAACCTGTTTATCGCTGCACTCGGTTCTGAAGCCAGGGAATTGGCCTTTCGTCTGATGGGAGTATTGCAGCAAAGGGATGGGGTAAGTGTTGAGATCGACTACGAAGGGAAAAGCCTTAAGAGCCAGCTAAGGCGTGCTGACAAGTCCAAGGCCTGCTACACCCTTTTGATCGGCGAAGATGAGATCAGAAGGGGCACAGGAGTTATAAAGAACATGGATACAGGGACCCAGGTGGATGTTCATCTTTCAGCCGAGGCTGTGGCTAAGCTGTTACTGCCTTAGAGTCCATTTGATCGAATCCGGTAAAATGCCGGCATCGGACTAAAGACGGTG
>JAYSLX010000263.1:0-15538 GCA_043725245.1 Geobacteraceae bacterium
AAAACCACGCTCAAAATCGGGGCAGCGCCGGTCTGCTGCGCGACTGGGCACCACCTTAAACTCGATGATTTATTGTCTTGACTAAAGGGTCCACTATAAGGAATCATTGGTTCCATCTCGGAAATTTTTGTATAAAAACCATCTACCATGCTGACTTCTCGCATTTGGGCCAATTTATTTGGCAACGACATGATTATATCGGTTTTATATTAGAACCAAATTGCCATGTTGTCTAGCTAATTTGGCCGATCTTTTGGCCGATGTTTAAAACAAAAAAAATAAATATAAATAGTATATTACGATTACAAGCCCATAAATGTTTTGAAATATTTTGGCCGATCTTTTGGCCGATCTTTTTTTACCTCAATTTCGTCGACAAATCAAATATCTTTTTTATTGTTAATCTTTTTGGTCGATTCCCAAATATCAAGAAACAAAAAAAGGACCATTATGGTCCTTTGGCATGCATGGTACGCTGCGGCGTACGTTTGATGTCGCCGCAGCGTACCATGCGGTCAAATATTAATCAATAATAAAAGATGCTCAGGATTCAAAAGGATTGAAAACTCTTTTCCAATACAGCAGTAAGGCCCATTGCATGGGCCTTGCACTAGCATGAAACTTATAAACTGTCAATTTTCAAAACCTCAGCCGGCAGTCCTTGTCGATGAAATTTTCCATATTGGCACTGAGGAGAAAGGAGGCCCCATGTCACGCTGTTACTTCCAAAGCGCCACCGCAACCACTGTCGGCAAATGATCCCGAAGGATATCCGCCCCTCTTCCTCGAGAGATGATCGTCCGCCCTTGAAAACCGAAGATCTCGTTGAGGCAAAGCTTCTCGCAATCTGCTTCCAGTGTGAAATGGAGATGACAATTGCCCTGCTCAGCACCGGCTTTCATGATGAAAAACTTTATCAATTCACTTCAGGAAGGCCAGGAGCTCCTCATGGAAGTGCTCCTTTGCCTCGAAGTGTGGAATGTGGCCAACATTGGGGAGTTCGACGAGCTTCGCCCCGGGGATCAATTTGGCGGTCTTCCTCCCCAGTTCGGGATATTGGCCGACCTTTGCCAGGAGCTCCTTTTTCACCTTGGCCTTGCCGACCACGGTCCGGTCCGCCTGGCCGATCACCAGGAGGGTCTTCGCCTTGACAAGGGGGAATTCATGGCAGACCGGCTGCTCATAGATCATCAGATAGGTTAGTGCTGCGGACATGGCCAGCCGAGGATATTCCCCACTGGCTTTCCAGCGTATGGCCACCGTGGGATATTCGTCATACTCGGGCCGCCATTGGATATAATACCCCTTGTGATAGTTATGGATTCCCTCTGCGGATGCATTCAATTCACTTTTATACGCCTCCTCGATGGTGACATAGGGGACAAAGGTCCGGTAATCCTCCAGTCCTATGGGGTTTTCCAGGACCAGGTGCGTCACCATCTGGGGATACATGAGGGCGAAGCGGGTTGCCAGCATTCCACCCATGGAATGGCCGACCACCGCCACCTGGGTGACCCCTGCGGCATCCAGTACCTTTTTGGTAATGGTGGCCAGCAGGTGGAAGCTGTAGTGGATGTTCGGCTTCGACGACTTGCCGAAGCCGATCTGATCGGGGACGATGACCCGGTAACCCTCATGGGTGAGGGCGCGTATGGTGTCGCGCCAGTATGCGCCGAAGAAATTCTTGCCGTGCAGCAGCACCACAGTCCGGCCGTTCCCCGGCCCTTCTGGTGGTACATCCATGTAGGCTATGCGTAGGTCCTGGCCTTCGATGGTCAATGGCAGGTAGGTGACCGGATAGGGGTAGTCATAGCCTTCCATGGTTATGGACAACGGCTGCAGGTCCTGTGCGACGGCCGGAGCGGAGAGCGTAACCAGTGGCAGGGCCAGGACGAAACTGGCTACGGCGATTGCCGTCATTCTCGTCAGAGAGGTCTGGGTTTTCATGTTGTTCATCCTTTCCTTGGGAACCTATGATTCAAGCGCCTACCGCGCTGTTCGCATATCTGCCGCGCACGAAGCTTATGTGATCGCGGAGTACGTAGAACTGCTCGGCGTAGGCGAGCGGCATTTTCATTTTGTTAACCTCGGTCTCGATGTCATCGAGTCGTTTCAGCAGCTCTTGCCGCTCCTCGGGCGTGGGCTGCGCAAGCATGCTCCGTTCGAGAGCGATCAGGATGCCGTACCACTTGTAGATGCGCGACCTGATGCGCCAGCTGTAGAGCGCCGGCACCAGCTTCAACCCCGGGATCAGCAGCACGATGATTGGAACCACTACCACCAGCAGACGGTCCACCAGACTGGCCAGCCAGAACGGCAGGCTGCGGTAGAGGAAGCTCTTGCCCGACGTGTAGTAGCGCCGGGCGTCGTCGCTGATGCGGAATTCGTGCTCCAGCGGCGCGGGAAACTCGCCGGCGCGCTGCAGCAGCTTGGCGCCGCCGTGTACTTCCCGCGCCGCTTCGATCAGCATGTCGGAGAGTGCCGGATGCAGATGCTCGCGCGCGACGAGCTCGACGGTAGGCCCGATCAGATTGATGTTCTGGGGGGGGATATTCTTGCCAAAATCGAACGCTCCCATGGGAAGATCGAGTTTCGACAGATACGGGAAGCGGCGCGCATAGGCGTCCGCCTGGGCGAAATTGAGGAGCCGGATGCCGGGTGTCCGCAAAAGCGTGCGCATGATCGGCGGCGTGGCGGAATCCCCCATCAGTAATGCGGCATCGACTTTGTTCCCGAGCAGGGCCTGGGCCGCGTCTTCGCCGCCCAGGTCGAGGAGCGCCGTCGCGCCGCCCGGTTCGATGCCATTGGCCTTGAGCAGAATCAGGGCTAGGGCATGGGTCCCGCTCCCCTCCGGTCCGATTGCGAGCCGTTTGCCGTTCAACTCGGAAAGCAAGTTGATGGGCGCCGTGCCGCGGTAAAAGAGAGCAAGCGGCTCATGGAACACGCTCCCCAGCGAAACCAGCTTATCCACATTCATCCCCCCAGTCAATCCCCCCTGGACAAATCCGACATCGACGTGATACGCCGGGTCGTTCAGACGCTTGAGGTTCTCCAGTGATCCTTCAGATGGCAATATCCGCAGCTTCACGCCGCTACGCGCCAGGATCTTGGCATACTTCGCGGCATTGAGCTGGAATGTGCTGCCGGCCGGGCCGCTGGTGATGGTGATGGTGTCGGGTGGCGCAGGGCGCATGAACCAGTAGGCTGCCGCGATCGCTGCAATGGTGAGGAGAATCAGGGGGCCTACCGTTACCGTGAGATCGCGCATGGAAATCCCGAGAAACCGGGCCAGGGGACGAATGGAAGCGATTTTGCGTACGTGGTCTTGCTGTGTCATCATGACCTCTGCCTGTTGACCGTCGTTTCATCCGTAGATGCGACGGTGGCGTTGACGATACCTACCCGAATCCTGATTTGCCCTAATTATCCCAATTTTTCATGAAATATCAATAGAATATGCAATGTCATCGCTGACACGCAGAGTTCCCGCGACTGTCTGATTGACAGGCCAGTAGCGTGGGATAAACTGTATAAATCGAATCGACACATAAGTACCGCATTGTCGTACCCTGCCCGCAGCTTTATGCAGAGCGTTGGGGGCGGGGTCACTCGCCGTCGACGGGCAATGCCCACGTTCGTGCCTATCGAAATGGAGGACAAAATGCAGAAAATACGCTACGGAGTAATTGTGCTGTGGATGCTGTTGTGCTCGGTGCCTTCTGCCATAGCCCAAGTGAGCATCGGTATCGGGCTCCCCAATGTGAGCATTGGGATCAACCTGCCGGTGTACCCGGAGCTCGTACCGGTGCCGGGCTACCCGGTCTACTACGCGCCACGGGTGGCTGCCAACTATTTCTTTTATGACGGGATGTACTGGGTTTACCAGAACGATTACTGGTACGCGAGTTCATGGTACAACGGCCCCTGGGGGGTTGTTGAGCCAGGAGTTGTGCCGCTGTACATCCTGCGTATCCCCGTGCGCTACTATCGGCAGCCTCCTGTCTACTTCCGCGGGTGGCGGTCGGATGCGCCGCCCCGCTGGGGCGAGCACTGGGGACGTGATTGGGAGCAGCATCGAAGAGGCTGGGACAGGTGGAATCGCGGCTCTGCTCAGGCGCGTGCCCCGCTGCCGGTCTATCAGCGGCACTATTCGGGAGATCGTTATCCGCGGCAGGTGGAGCAGCAGCATACGCTACGCAGTCAGCATTACCGTTACCAGCCGCGTGACAGGATAGTCCGCCAGCACTTTCAGCAGCGGGGAGAACAACGAGCGCCCGCACCTGCTCAGCGGGGAAGGCGGGAAGAGCCGCAGATGAGAGGCCCAAGGTAGCAGGATATCCAGCGCCCAAAGCCGCGCCAGCAGCCAGGGGCTGTACAGCGTGAGCAGCAGGCGCCAAGGGAGGCAATCAAAATTGCAAACAGCCTATACCTTTTATGTGTCACAGGGTGTGGCACAATAAAGATCATCGGTAATTTTCGCTCGATTGAAGGAACAACCCCGAACTTATTTGCTATTCCTTTCCAGCCGCGGTGCAAGGAGCGGCCTCCTCGCAGCGGCGGCGGTTTGACGAGAGAGAACAAAAGGGTCATTCATGGGGGGATTTTTGCGACAGGATTACGATCGCATAGACAACGCTCTTTACAATGCGGAAAACGACCAGTGGTGGCAACCCGATTCTGGACTCTACCTGCTGAAGACATCGATTAATCCAGTCCGGGTGGGTTATTTCAAGAAGCAGCTGTTCAATGAGCTGAAAATAGCCCCTCTAGGTAGCGTTGCTTTAGAAGTGGGCTGCGGCGGCGGCATTTTATGCGAAGAAATCGCCCGGATGGGGTTCGACGTCACCGGAATTGATCCTTCTGCACAGTCGCTGAATTTTGCCATTAAGCACGCAAAAACCGGCGGATTGCAGATCAAATATGAACAGGGAACGGGCGAGTCCCTCCCTTTCCAGGATCACACCTTCGATGTCGTTTTCTGCTGTGACGTATTGGAACATGTTCACGATCTGCCGCAAGTAATTTCCGAGACCAGTCGTGTTTTGAAACCGGGGGGGGTGCTGTGCTACGACACCATCAACCGCACTATAATCAGCAAGTTGATAGCCATCAACATCGCGCAGAGGTGGAACCGATGGGCGTTCATGCCCCCGAACCTTCACGTCTGGGAAATGTTCATCAAGCCCGATGAATTAAAATCACTTCTTCAGCAATATAACCTTGAATGGAAAGAGCACCGGGGAACGGCACCGAATCTTTCCTATCCCAAGGTTCTTTATTATCTGCGTAAAAGGGCCCTAGGGGAAATGAGTTACCGGGATCTCGGCGAAAAGCTTCTTCTCGTCGAGAGTGAGGATATGAACATCATGTACATGGGGTATGCCATCAAAAAACAGTGACTTTATAACCATCTCATCGGAGAGCGGGGAGACGACAATGGATGAGGCGTTGAAGACCGCCAGGAACTGCCGGCATTATGCAATGTGCAAGATCGATTTTCTGGGAAGCGGTGTCTGTGGCTCCGGGTCGGAAAAACATTACGTCAGCTACTATCCGCAGGGGAGGATGGATCTTTACGCTGCCCTGGCGGAGCAAAAAATTCCCGTTACGGACAAGTGTGTCGAAATCGCCGACAGTTGCGACCTGTGCGGTAAATGCGACTACCAGTGCTGTTTTGTCACCGAGATGCGGCCCTCATTGGTGATGAAGGCCCTGAAAGCGCACGTTGCCAATCACATTGCCACGGGCGGCCTGGTAGAAAAGGCCACTGAGGACCATCTGTTGCGGGAAATACGGGATATTGTCGGCGATGAATGGGCAACGAACGACCGGGCGATTGCCGTCACCTATGCCTATGATCCCTGTGCCCTAGCAGTGCCGAAAATGCCCGATTATGTAGTCCTGCCCCGGACGCGGGAAGAAATATCGGCGCTGCTGCGGCTGTTCAAGCAACACGATATCCCGTGGGTGGTACGCGCCAACGGAACAAATCTCCTCGGGTTTCACCTTTGTGTAGGGGCTGTCATCGATCTGAACCGGATGAAGGAGATTTCTTTTGACGAGAATAACTGGACTGTCAAGATCGGGCCTGGTGTTGCGGCATTCGACCTCCAGCGCGCAGCAGTGCAGCGCGGTTATCGTGTGAATGTCGCCGAGGCGGCGGCGATGGTTTGCGGCAGCATGATGTCCTCCGGCATATTGTCGCTTTTTTCTGCCGCGTACGGGACATCTGCCGACAATTTCGTCGATGCCGAGTTTGTCGCCCCCGATGGCTCATGGTTCTCGCTTAACGAAAAAAATGCCCCGAACCTTTTTGCCTTCAGCAAGTCCGGCCGGCAGACACCAGGTATCTGTACGTCATTGAGCGCCAAACTCCATCCCATGACGAACGACGAGGCAGGGGTCCTGGTTCCCTTCCAGTCATTGGTAGAGACCCTCGGCTTTGCCGGGGATTGCGCAGCACGGCGCATCGGCCTGGCCATCGGTGTCCTCGGTGCGGAATATGTGTCGGCCTTTATCGCCCCGACCCGGCAATTGGCCGCCGATGCCAGGGAGATCTTCGAAAAGAGGCTTGGGATGGCTTACATGGTTCTGGTGATCGGCGACAAGTACGCCCTGCGGAGCATAACGGACATGGGCTATCCAGTCATCGACCAGCGTCTTTTCACCGCTATCAGCCTTGGATTGCCGTCACTCAAGTCTGCCAGCTGGCTGGACCTCATTACCGAGCTTTCCGCAGATGAACCCTTCTCCTATCTCAAAATCAGGGGCTTCGCCGAACTGGCGGAAACGGCGCTGGCACCGTCACCGGCAAGGCTTGCGCAGGAAACCGAGCCAGAACTTAGGGCCTTTTACGAACAGCTGTACGCCCGGCCCGAAATGACGAACCTGGTCTGGCTCAACATGTTCAGGATCACCAGCACCAGGATAGGTCGCGCGAAGCATTTCTTCCCGCTCCTCATGTATCTTCCCCTTGAATACCCTTTGATCTCCGCTATGTGTGCCGGGTTTACACGGATCGGGGAACGTTACCGGCTCAAGCATGAATTCGGCTTTGTCACGCCGGTCGACGGCGGCAAGCGCTGCATTTACGAATATGACTATTTTTATGACCAAAATGATGCGGATGACATCGCGCGCGTTCAACAGGCCACGATGGAAGCCGGCGCTTTAATTGAGGAGTATTCCACCCGCGAGGGGACCATACGATGGCTGAAATACCTTCTCTACCAAGGGTATTGCCGGAAAGAAAATCTCTTGTACGCATAGGCGACAACCATGGCGAAAAACAGCTCACAGACATTCGTGCTCACCGGGGCGACCGGCTTCCTGGGGAGCCATCTGATGGCGTCTTTGCTGCGAAGGGGCGACCGGGTGGTTGTCCTTGGCAGGGGCTCTGCGGCCGAGAGCCTGGGAGCCAGAATCGACAAATTACTGGCGTGGTTTGACCTTCAGGCGCGAAGCGGTCAGATTGAAACGGCAGAGGTGGATTTGCTGAAGCCGTTGTGCGGCCTCGACCCGGATCGATACCAGGCTCTCTGCACCAAATCGGGCCAGATTATCCATTGTGCGTCGGACACCCGGTTTTCGGAACAGCACCGCCGGGAATCGATCGCCACGAATGTCGACAGCCTGGGACAGATCATCGAGTTTGCCAAAAACAGCAACGCACCATGGTTCCATTATGTCAGCACGGCGTATGCCCCCGGGATTTCATCCCCCTATTGTCCGGAGGCGCCGGTGGGTTCAGACAGGTTCGTCAACGTGTATGAAGAAACCAAGGCCCGTGCCGAACAGGAAGTCGCCGCGCGCTGTACCATGCATTCACTGCCGTTTACCATTATCCGCCCGTCGATTGTTTACGGCGATTCCCGCAGTGGCCGGGCCAACCGTTTCAACGCCCTGTACAATCATGTCAAGTCGCTCTATTACATCAGGGAAATTTACCTGAACGACTTACATGATCATGGGGGACACAAGTCCGGTGCATACGGCATTTACCAGGATGATACGGGAGTTCTCCACATCCCTTTGAGGGTGGCTGTTGCCCATCGAGGTCATATCAACCTGATCCCGGTCGATTATTTCGTTTCCGCCACCTTGTCGATTCTGGCACACGCGAAAGCCGGCGTGTATTATCACCTCACCAGCGATCGCCCCAAAACGGTCGAGGACCTCGCGTCATACTGCGAATCGTTTTTGAACATCAAAGGTATCGAAATCGTGTACGGGAGCATCGCCACCGCCGACTTCAATCCGCCGGAGGCGCTGTTCAAACGTTTCGTAGAGCCCTACCTCCCGTATCTGTCCGAGACCCGGACGTTTGCCCGGGCCAATACGGACGCCGCCACAGCCGGCCTGAGCCCCCCTGAATTCACGTACGATGTTTTCGCGCGGTGTATGGATTATGCCGTCAGGGTAAATTGGGGGAAATGAGCAAAGCTCTGTGGGGGAAGAGAGCCGTGACAAAAACCATTATCTGGATTACAGCGGGAATCATTCTATTGGCGGCCGGCGCGTCAGGGAGTGGCGGAGAAGAGATTCTCGGCATCTGGAACAACGAGGACGGCAGGGCAAAAATCGAGATTACCCGTTGTGGCGGTCATGGAATCAGTGGGGTCAGTGCAACATTGCAACTTCCATCATCAACTTACAATCTTGCAATCCTGACCCCACAGGTTCTTCCCTGACCCCACAGGTTCTTCCTTGATGCCAATAAGCTGCTTGAAACGGTGTGGAAGTTCAGATAGGTGGCTTCTACGGTATAGAACTGGAGGTGCTGCCACGGCATAACTGACTGCGAGCCACCAGAACCTCTCTATAACAGCAAAGGCGGCCGCTTGGCCGCCTTTTTTCATCTTAGCATCGTGGATGCCCGAACCACGCCCACGTTGCCTGCCAACGGGCCAGCCATTGACCTGCCGGATTTTGGGCAGGTCCTATGGTTTAGTTGGGAGCTTCATTTATAGCGACCTCTTAAAGGCCCCTTTTTACCACCCAAAACGTGACTTTAAGGCTAAAAAAGGAGAGTGAAATGCATATTACATGTATTATTGTGGTATGTTAGCTTGGTCCGACCCCAGAATCTCCCCACAACGTCGTGCCGAAGAGTATGTCGTGCTTCGTATATTCCGAAAACCTCAGACGGGGAGACCTGGAAGCCATGAGCTATTCCGCGGATCTTCGCGAGAGGTCAAAGCTTATATCGACGGATTTACCAATGCTGCTGAACTCGCCAATAATGGTGCTTCCTGCAGATAAAAGGCTTGATCAGGACTCTCAAACGATAATTATTTGTACTTTCCCACGTTTGGGGGATTACAATTGACATTGGAGGCCAAAAGATGTATTAAACTAGCGTAATTTCATAGTTTTTGTGGAGGGTAGACAAATGGGCTCACTGCCCTTGATAAATATCGGTTGAACTGAAAGCCGCCTATGTCTGATATATGCAGACGGGCGGCTTTTCCTTTTTAATAGTATCCGGAGATAACCTAATATGGACAATCGTTTTTTCGAGCAACCAATCCTCAATTCTCCATACGAATATCCTGCCCGCCATTGGGAGCTTGATACCTCGGGGCAGCCGACTCAGCAAATTCTCGACAAACGCCGCCGCGCCGAATTCATTACACCTATTCCCAAACCAAAAAAGCGCAGGAGTACGGCAGCTGATCAGCAGAATCTTCTTTTTGATGATGGCAAAGGCCTATCAACCCAACAGCAGCAATATGATCCCACCTCGATCATCAACGCACTTCGAATCCAAGTTGACAAGTGGCGCAGCATCCCAAACCCGAATGATTGGAAAGTTACGCCGGAAACAGCCCGCTTGCTGCAACATTGGCGGCATCACCAGTTCAACGGCGTCCGACCTTTCTTCTGTCAGGTTGAGGCTGTTGAAGCTGCAATCTGGCTAACCGAGGTCGCTCCGAATCTCGGTAAAACTGGGGTGGGTTTCCTCGAACATCTGGCCAATGCCAATAATGATGCGAACCCTGAGTTGATGCGTTTGGCGCTTAAGCTGGCGACCGGTGCCGGTAAGACTACCGTCATGGCCATGCTGATCGCCTGGCAAACCATCAATGCCGTACGCAAGCCATCCAGTAAGCGGTTCACCCGGGGGTTCCTGATCGTCGCACCCGGCTTGACCATCCGCGACCGTTTGCGGGTGCTGCAGCCCAATGATCCGGATAGCTATTACCAGAGCCGAGAGATTGTACCCAACGATATGCTGGACGATGTGAAAAAAGCTAAAATCGTCATAACAAATTACCATGCCTTCAAGATGCGCGAACGGATGGAACTATCCAAGGGTGGTCGCTTGCTGCTCCAGGGGCGTGGAGGTGAGGAACTCAACACTCTGGAAACAGAAGGTCAGATGCTCCAACGGGTGATGCCGGATCTAATGGGGCTGAAGAACGTCATGGTGCTAAACGATGAGGCTCACCACTGCTATCGTGAAAAGCCCAATCATGAGGATGAAGATGAAGATCTGACCGGCGACGACAAGAAGGAAGCGGAAAAGAACAACGAGGCCGCACGCCTCTGGATCTCCGGACTTGAAATTGTCAACCGGAAGCTTGGGTTGACCCGCGTTATCGACCTGTCAGCAACTCCATTTTTTCTGCGCGGCTCGGGCTATGCCGAAGGAACGCTTTTCCCCTGGACCATGAGTGACTTTTCGCTGATGGACGCCATCGAATGCGGCATCGTCAAGCTCCCCCGTGTACCGGTAGCCGATAACATCCCCGGCGGCGAAATGCCGAAGTTCCGCAACCTGTGGGAGCATATCCGCAAGCGGATGCCCAAGAAAGGCCGTGGTAAGGCCAATGCCCTTGATCCACTGAGTATCCCCGTCGAACTCCAGACCGCGTTGGAAGCCCTCTATGGTCACTACGAGAAAACCTACTACCTCTGGCAGGAGAGCGGTATCAAGGTGCCCCCCTGCTTTATTGTCGTTTGCAACAATACCTCAACGTCCAAACTAGTTTATGATTACATCTCTGGCTTCCAGCGGGAGAACGAAGACGGCTCAACCACCCTGGAGAATGGCCGACTGGCCTTGTTTCGCAACTTCGACGAACATGGCAACCCGATTGCCCGCCCGCGAACGCTTCTGATTGACAGCGAGCAACTGGAATCCGGCGACGCGCTGGACGATAACTTCCGTAACATGGCGACCGATGAGATCGACCGCTTCCGCCGCGAGATCATTGAACGGACTGGCGACCGCCGTCAGGCGGAAAATCTCACCGACCAGGAACTGCTACGGGAAGTCATGAACACCGTCGGCAAGAAGGATCGCCTTGGTGAATCGATTCGTTGCGTAGTATCCGTCTCCATGCTCACCGAGGGCTGGGACACCAACACGGTCACCCATGTTCTCGGTGTGCGAGCCTTTGGCACACAGTTGTTATGCGAGCAGGTCATCGGCCGCGCCCTGCGCCGTCAGTCTTATGATTTGAATGAGGACGGGCTGTTCAACGTGGAGTATGCCGACGTCCTAGGCATCCCCTTCGACTTCACCGCCAAGCCGGTAATTGCCCCTCCACAACCACCCCGCGAAACCATCCATGTAAAAGCCGTCCGACCGGACCGAGACCCCCTCGAAATCCAGTTCCCACGCGTAGCAGGCTACCGGGTGGAATTGCCCGAAGAGCGCCTCACCGCTCAGTTCAACGAGGACTCCGTGCTTGAATTGAATCCGGATATTGTCGGCCCCTCAATTACCCAAAACTCCGGCATTATCGGCGAGTCCGTCAATCTCAGTCTTACGCATCTGGGCGACATGCGTCGCTCCACGCTGCTATTCCATGTCACCCAGCGGCTGCTCTACACCAAATGGCGCGATCCCGGCGAGGAGGCCAAGCTCCATCTCTTCGGCCAGCTTAAGCGGATCACCAAGGAATGGCTTGATAGCTGTCTGGTCTGCACAGGGGGCACTTATCCGGCTCAACTCATGTATCAGGAGCTGGCAGACATGGCCTGTGAGCGGATCACTGCCGGCATTACCCGTGCGCTTGTTGGCGAGAGACCCATAAAGGCAATGCTTGATCCGTACAACCCTACCGGCTCCACCATTCATGTGAATTTCAATACCTCAAAGAAGGATCGATGGGAAACCGATGCCCGCCGCTGTCACATCAACTGGGTCATTCTCGACAGCGATTGGGAAGCCGAGTTTTGCCGTGTGGCGGAGGCACATCCCCAGGTCAAGGCATACGTCAAGAACCACAATCTAGGGCTGGAAGTGCCGTACCGCTACGGATCAGAGACTCGCCGATACCTTCCTGACTTCATTGTGCTGGTGGACGATGGCAAAGGAGAAGACGATCTGCTCCACCTGATTGTCGAGATCAAAGGCTACCGCCGTGAGGACGCCAAGGAAAAGAAGTCCACCATGGAGAACTACTGGGTACCTGGGATCAATAATCAGAGCAGTTATGGCCGCTGGGCCTTTGCCGAGTTCACAGAGGTCTACCAAATCGAGACCGATTTCGAAGCCAGGGTAGAAGCTGAATTCAACAAGATGATCGAAACAGTAACTGCCTGACCGGCAGCGCGAGGATAAGCAAAAATGGCGAAGCAACCAACCAAGATAGCCGTCGAAACTCTCACCCACGATGATGCAACGCGAAAGAATATCCCTACTGCCGAGCATCAGTCGATCATGCATGATGCGGAGAAAAGCCCGGTACGCATCGCTTACGAGCGGCGCAATCGCGACCTCGACCCACAATTGGTTTGGCGCGGCAAGGATGAGCAGGATTGGTCCGACCTGGTGGTTCATGCCCCTCCACTCTACATTCAGGAGAAGGTCCACCCCAAGGTGCTGATTGACGATCTTTTGCGCCGCAGCAAGGCCGATGCGAAGGCTGCCGAGGCACAGTGCGACCTGTTTGCCGATTTCAACGGATTGCCAAGCGAGAGCGCCAAGACCGAGTTCTATCAGCACGATGCTCACTGGGCCAACCGGATGATCCTTGGCGACAGCCTACAAGTGATGGCATCTCTGGCAGAGCGCGAAGGACTGCGGGGCAAGGTGCAGTGCATCTACTTTGATCCTCCCTATGGCATCAAATTCAACTCAAACTTTCAATGGTCTACTACAAGTCGTACGGTTGACGACGGTAACGTTGAGCATATAACTCGTGAACCGGAGCAGGTGAAGGCGTTTCGCGATACATGGCGGGATGGAATTCATTCATATTTAACCTATGCACGAGATCGAATTACTGCAGCGCGAGATCTACTAGCGCCGAGTGGATCGCTGTTTGTACAAATTGGTGATGCTAATGTTCATAGATTTCGTGCACTCCTCGACGAGGTCTTTGGTGATGAAAATTTTGTTTCTCAGATTTCGGTGCGAAAGACAGCGACTCCAAGCCTATTTCTGGATGACAATCATTTTTTCATTCTCTGGTACAGCAAATCTAGAGGTGATACAAAGTTCCGTAAATTGTTGAGGGAAAAACCACTGTTTGAATGGGTTACTGAAACGCGAGGTGGTTCGTGGGGTGCTACAATCGGGAACTTCTCGCGACCATTAACCTCTGCTGAAAGGCGTGATCCCAAGTTGGTTCCAGATGGCGGGCAAGTTTATGCTCTCTCGAAAACAACATCAGCAGGAGCTTCTAAGGAGAAACAGTACCTAGAGTTTGAAGGTAAGCAATTCACAGTTGGTAATAACGCCCACTGGAAAACAACAATTGATGGAATGAACCGTGTTAATAAGGCTGGAAGACTTGAAGCAAGAGGTGGCCCCCCTTGGTTTCGTAAATACCATGTAGACAGCCCGTTCAAGAGAATGACTAACGTATGGGATGATACTTCAGGCAAGTCTACAGATCGTATATATGTAGTTCAGACGGAACAACAAGTAGTCGAACGCTGTATTTTGATGGCAAGTGATCCTGGCGACCTGGTGCTTGACCCCACTTGTGGTTCAGGAACAACCTCATACGTCGCTGAACAGTGGGGACGTCGCTGGATAACCATTGATACTTCACGCGTTGCTTTGGCGCTTGCCAGAGCCAGAATAATGGGCGCTCGCTATTCGTATTACCTGCTTGCCGATAGTCGTGATGGTCAAATAAAGGAAGCAGCTATAACCCGTACTGAACCATCAAATCAGGCCACTCATGGCGACATTCGTCAGGGATTTGTCTATGAGCGAGTGCCATATGTTACGCTCGGTTCTATCGCCAACAACACGGAGATAGATATCATCTGGGAGAGATACCAGGAAAAGTTGGAACCTCTGCGCCAGCAACTCAATCAGGCAGTGAACAAGAGATGGGAAGAGTGGGAAATTCCCCGCGACTCCGAAGCCAAGTGGCCTGATGCTGCGAAGAAGATGCACACTCAGTGGTGGGAACAACGCATCGCTCGGCAGCTGCAGATTGATGCCTCTATTGCTTCTAAGGCTGAACATGAATATCTCTACGACAAGCCGTATGAAGACAAGAAAAAGGTCCGCGTTGCCGGGCCGTTCACAGTAGAGAGCCTCTCTCCGCACCGGGTGCTAACAGTGGGTGCGGACGACGAATTGATAGATGCCGTAGCGGAACAACAAGACGGCTACGGCAAGGAGAGAGACTTCGTCCAGATCATCCTGGAAAACCTCAAGACTGCCGGGGTGCAGCAGGCCCACAAGGAAGACAAGATCTCCTTCACTTCCCTTACGCCTTGGCCAGGCGACATGGTTTGTGCCGAAGGGCGCTATGAGGAGTCAGACGTCGAAAAACGTGCAGCCATCTTTATCGGGCCTGAGTTCGGAACCGTTTCCCGTCCCGACTTGGTACAGGCTGCCCGTGAGGCCGGCGATGCCTGTTTCGATGTGCTCATCGCCTGCGCCTTCAACTACGATGCCCACTCCTCGGAGTTCGACAAACTTGGACGCATCCCCGTGCTCAAAGCCCGCATGAACGCTGACTTGCACATGGCCGACGACCTCAAGAACACCGGCAAGGGGAACTTGTTCGTTATCTTTGGCGAGCCGGACATTGATATCCGCGATGCAGTCGATGGCCAGATCCAGGTCAAAGTCAACGGCGTAGACGTCTTCCACCCCAACACCGGCGAAGTCCGCAGCGACGGTGCTGAAGGGATCGCCTGCTGGTTCATCGACACCGACTATAACGAAGAGAGCTTCTTCGTCCGCCATGCCTACTTCCTCGGGGCAAACGATCCCTATAAGGCGCTCAAGACCACCCTTAAGGCTGAGATCAATGAAGACGCCTGGGCAACTTTGAACAGTGATACCTCCCGGCCATTCGATAAGCCCAAAACCGGTCGTATCGCAGTGAAGGTCATCAATCACCTGGGGGATGAGGTCATGAAGGTGTTTAGAGTTACTTAGTTTGGTCTTCAGCAAACGGCTTCATATTCTGCATATAACTTCGAGGAGAATCTGTGGAAAAGAAAACAAAGGGAGTATAGTGGACCCCAATTTCCGGACAATAGTTTAAGATGGTAGCCTGCGGTAAAAGGGAGCAGGCAATGAGCGAAAAGAGTCGCAAAAGTTTCAGCAGCC
>JAYSLX010000264.1:0-7255 GCA_043725245.1 Geobacteraceae bacterium
TGGCCGATCTGATTACCCGCCTGAGTAAAGGAGCACGATAATGCATGAGGCCGTGACCCGCATGCTTGCCAAATATGAACCGAAGAGCGTTGACGATTCCGTCAGGGCCTTGCGGGAGATCATACAGGAAGTGGCGCTGCTCGGACTCTGGCGAGCCAAGTTTTTTGAGCACGCTGCATTCTACGGTGGTACAGCCCTGCGCATCCTGTACGGACTCGACCGATTCTCCGAGGATCTGGATTTTTCACTACTGGAGCCGTCAGACAACTTCAACCTGGCGCGGTTCACGGCATCGCTAGAAGAGGAGTTGTTGGCATTCGGCTTCAACGTGCGGGTGGAGATGGTTGACAAGGCTGTAGAATCGGCGGTGCAATCTGCCTTTCTCAAGGCAAATACCCGTAATGAACTCCTGGTTATCGAAGCCGGGGAAGAACTTGCCGGACAGATTTCCGCTGGCCAGGTGCTGAAGGTGAAAATCGAGGTGGACACCGATCCGCCTGCTGGATTTACCACCTCGACCCGTTACCTGTTGCAACCGATACCCTTTGCCGTTCGGAGCTATTCGCTCCCGGATCTGTTTGCCGGCAAGATGCATGCAGTCCTCTTCCGCAAGTGGAAGAACCGTGTCAAAGGCCGAGATTGGTATGATCTGGTCTGGTATGCCGCCAATCATCCTCAGTTGCACCTCGCCCATCTTGAGCAGAGGATGCTCCAGACCGGCCATTGGAGCGGGGAGAAACCCTTGTCGTTCACATCTTTCAGAGACCTGCTGTTCGAGACCATTGACTGGCTTGATGTGAACCAGGCACGTAAAGATGTTGCACCGTTTGTCAAGGATCAAGAGCAGCTTGCACTCTGGTCACACGACTTTTTCCGTGACGTGGCAAGTCGCATTCAATGTAACGAATAATTTTTGTCGGAGGATTCTGTGGTTGATTATGAAGATTTGCTGGCATCCCTTCAGGAGCTGCTGGAAGCATCCAGCGCCATGACCAGCGGACAGTTGCCGACGGCAAGCCAGCTTGAACGCTACCAGCGCGCCCGGGAGTGGGCGCAACGGTTGATTGATCGTGAGGAGAAAGCGAAAAGCTCGCGTATGTCACTTTAGGTTGAGTAGTGCCTTCACGCTTGTTGACGAACCTCTCATTGAATAAGTAGTAGTGCCTTGAAATACTTCTGGTGGATACCTATATTCTTTATAATTTTTATGCCGCAACTATCATGTGACTTATTATGTCGCATATTGATGCTATAAGTTTGATAAAAATTTTGGAGGAATTTCCATGGCTGACATCCAGAAGCAGTTTGCAGAGTTTCACGAGGCAATCAAGCTGAAACGGTTCGAAGAAAACAGCACGCTGGTCGAAAAGCGTGACATTATCCTGAACAAGCTCGATGCAGGATTGAAAAAGAACTTTGAGGCAAAAAATGAACCAGTGCCGAAGTACAACAAGTTCAACCAGGGCAGCTACGAGATGGGAACCGGCATCAAACCGCTCAACGGGGATTATGATATTGATGTCGGAATCTCGTTCAAGGTTGCAAAGGACGATTATTCTGACCCGGTAGATGTGAAAAAATGGGTCTATGAAGCACTGGACGGCCACACCAAGCGAGTTGAGATGAGACGGCCCTGTGTAACGGTTTTTTACCAGAAAGAGGGGGAAACAGAATACCACGTCGATTTGGCGGTTTATTCCGATGAGGAATGCAACTCTGACAAGAAGAAGTATCTGGCGAAGGGCAATCTCAACTCATCTTCAGACAACAAGATCTGGGAGCATTCCGAACCCTGCCAGTTGACGGACCTTATTAACGACCACTATTCAGGAGATGACCACAAGCAGTTCGTCAGGGTCATCAGATGCCTGAAGAGGTGGAAGGACAACAACTTCAAGATTGATGGCAACGCAGCACCCGTTGGAATCGGGTTGACCGTCGCTTCTTACGACTACTATGTGCCGAAGAAGGATTTGGTCGATGCATTTGCCAGCAAGTACAACTACAACGATTTGGCAGCGTTGAAATATGTCGTCAGCAGGATGATTAACAGTTTCACCACCTACTATGACAGTGGCACCTCTTCGGAACGGCTCAAGACCTATCTGCCCGTTGAGCCACGTTGCGATGTCTTTGTAAAGATGACCGATATTCAGATGGCGGATTTCAAAAAGCAGCTGAACGCTTTGCTGGATGCGTTGAATTCTGCCGAGGAAGAAGTTGACCCGGTAACTGCCTGTGAGACGTTGCAAAAGATTTTCGGGGATGACTTCCCTGTTCCAGAGAAATCAGATACAGCTCAGAAAAAGGGACCAGCGATAATCACTTCCAGTGCATCGGCCTGATGAGTTCTGTCGAGTCGAGAATTGTCGAAGCTCTGACTTCGAGTTCTGGCGTTACGTCTGTTACAGAACTTCATAAGAAACAGCTATCTGCGGATTGGGCCAAAGGACGCGGCATTGTCGAGGCTTATCAACTTGAGGTTGATATGACCGGCAATACCGTCACCCTTATCTTTGGCATCAACGCTAATTTCCCGAAATCCCTTCCCTGCATCTTTCTGACCCCATGGGACACGTTCGGAATAATCCCTCATGTGGAAGATGATGGTTATATATGCTTTGCTCAGGAGGAAGGACTGTTGCTGATATCCGAAAATGTGGAGGGTATCGTTCAGGAGTCTCTGACCAGGGCAATCAACGTGCTGATTGATGGGATATCGGGCAAGAACCAGATGGATTTTCTGGATGAATTCGGCGCTTATTGGGACCGGCAGTTCGGAATCAAGACGATAAATTCATTTGTTGCCCCATCCGATACCGTAAAGCCAATCAAGATTGTGAAGAACGACAAGAAGTGGAATCTTCTTGATGACGTGAGTGATTTTAAGAAATTTTTCAATGTCCCGGTTCATAGGACAATTGAAACTGTCAAGGCTGTTCACGGAATTTATATCCCGCTAAAGAAGGGTACAGTCCTTATCCCGCCTCACCCGAAAGCTTTCTGGACTCTCCCAGATATCCGCCAATTGGTTTTCGACAATATCGAAGCTTCGCAACGCTCTATGCTTGAGACCCTTTTGAAGAAGTCCAAGCATGATGAGGTGGTGTTGTTTTCCTTGCCGAGATTGTCTGTCGGAGAAACCCTATTCTGTATCAGATTTCGGGGTATCCCGAATGGAATACACCCGCTGTTCGATGGCCGAGCAAATGAAATCGTCCCGATGGTCGTAAAGCGGTACGACAAGGAACATATGCTGCCACGTGGTGGCAGTACTAATGATTTCCGATCAAAGAGGGTTCTGTTGCTGGGATGTGGTTCTGTCGGCGGATTTATCGCCACAGAACTCACTCGTGCCGGAATCTCAACCATGACCGTTGTTGATATGGATACCCTGAAGTATGAAAACATCTTTCGTCATGTGCTGGGAAGAAACCACATAAACAAGCCGAAAGTGGAAGGCATCAAGAAGGACATCGAGAGCAGGTTGCCGTTCACCACTGTTACGGCGGTCTGTAAATCGTTACGTGACGCTCTGGAATCCGGCGATACAAAACTTTCGGATTTCGATTTAATCATATCGGCACTTGGAAGTCCGACTGAGGAACTGGCTTTTAACGAACATATTCGGCAGGTGGAAGCTCCTCCGGTACTATTTACATGGCTTGAGCCGCTTGGAATCGGTGGTCATGCATTGGTGACAAACCTGCCTTCAACAGCCAGGGGCTGTCTTTCTTGCCTCTATGGTAAGGATGAGGGTGAAACCTACTGCCGTGCGGCTTTTGCGGCGAGGAACCAGGTCTTTGCAAAAAACATCGATGGATGCAGAAGTGTATTCACCCCGTTCGGTTCGTTGGATGCCGTCAGAACTTCAGAACTGGCAACCCGCCTTGCTATTGAGGTGTTGAGGGGTGAGGTTTCCAGAAACCAGATTTGGTCATGGAGAGGCGATTCAAGGGAGTTTGTGAAAAACGGATTTAAGCTTTCAGACCGGTATCTAGGGGCAACTGAGCATGTTATTGGAGACGATACTCATTTCGTGAGACAGGATTGCGATGTCTGTTGCGGATAATGTACCGATAAACCAGATTGTTTATGCACGGTCTAATGGTGGGCGTGTCTTGATTCCAGAAGCGGTTCTTGCGACTATCTCTCCATATGTTCAGGATTCATGGGACAAGACTGAAGCCGGTGGCGTTATCATGGGGCGATACATCAAGGATTGTGATGATATCGTTGTAGATAAAATCACTTTGCCGATGCCTGGGGATAAATCTTCGCGGTTTTCATTCTTTCGCAACAAGAAATCTCATCAGAAGATTGTTGACCGGGAGTGGGAAGCCAGTTTTTTTACCTGTACATATTTGGGGGGATGGCATACCCACCCGGAACCGGTTCCATCACCGTCTTTTGATGACAAGTATGACTGGAAACGGAAGATGAAGCAGGATGTTTTCGACAGCGACTATCTGTTCTTTATGATTGTGGGCACGGCTGAGATTCGGCTGTGGGAAGGCAACAAGCATACGAGTTCAATTACTGCATTGAATAGGGTTTGATGGAGGGATTGTGGCAACTGCTCCTGAAGAAAAGAAAAAAGCTGGTCGGGTTGCTATACCCCAGAAGGTGCAAAATCAACTCTGGGCTAGGGCCGCAGGCCGGTGTGAATTCCGTGGATGCAACAAGATTCTGTTCACGGATGACCTGACAAAGCTTAAGGATAATCTGTCGGTGATTTCTCATATCATTGCCTACGAGAAGGATGGTCCACGAGGTCATGAAACACTTTCAGACCAGCTCAAGATTGATATCACCAATCTCATGCTGACCTGTAAAGACCATGGGAAGATTATCGACAGCAAGGAATATGAAGAAAAGTATTCGGTTGAGCTGTTACGAGAATACAAGAAGGAACATGAAGACCGAATCAAGTTACTCACTGGGGTTTTAGAGGATTTCAAAACTCATGTTTTGTTGTTTTTTGCCCCAATCGGCGGCAGAACATTCAATATCGACCAAAATCAGATTTTTCAAGCTTTGCATCCCAGATACCCATCAGCGGAGTATCCCTACTCGATTGATCTGACCGATTTCTGTAAGGTTGAAACAAAGGAGGGCTGGCCCTTCCTGTGTCAAACTATCGATGAAAAATTTAAGGACATCTTCAAAAATGGAGCGAATCGAAAGGACTTTCACCATATATCAATATTTGCCCTGGCACCAATTCCCTTGCTGGTCTACCTTGGCAGTCTGATAGGCGATATAAGCAATGTAGATTTATACCAGACGCACAGAAGTACCGACAAATGGACTTGGAAAGATGATTCTGAAGATGATGGTGATTTCTATCAGATTTCAGGGCCGGAAAAGCATAATGCTGCTGAAATGACTGCCATCGTAATTTCTATAAGTGGGGATGCCGATAAGGATAATATTCGAGGGATACTAGGTGGCGATTGCAATCTGTACGAAATCAGAGCTGCAAAACCAGGACTCGATTTTCTTTCAAGCAAGGCAAAGCTGAAGGCTTTAAGTTTGGCCTATAGGGAACTGTTGAAGGATATCCGTTGCATAAATGGGCACTCCACCGAAATTCATTTATTTTGTGCGGCTCCAGCTCCTGTTTCTGTTGAGTGTGGGCGTGCCTTTCTGCCGAAATGCGACCCGCCAATTAAGGTTTATGATTTCATTGGCAAAGACGGCGGTTTTGTCTATGCCCTGACCATAAACGAGCATGCAAACGGATGAGGTGATACGATGAGTGACAACCCAAGATTGTTCACGTTAATCAGGAATGTAGACCCTTCTGGCATAAGTGGCACAGGCAGGGTGCTGGATGGTGTAATTTTTCACACCGGACAAGTCGTGACCTGTTGGAGAACTGATGTCAACTCGAAGGGGACAAATATTGAGGGGTACAGCACCTTAGGTATCTACCCATCATTCGATGCATTCCTGCATGTGCATGTTAAACCGCATCCCCCTGGAGCGTCCGTAGTGGAATTTCTTGAAGGGGATAACTTCACTACGGAATATCACGAATCTGATGAATAACGTAGTGCCATGCAAATCTCTCCCTTCGCAAGATTCCTGGGGCATTCCTTCTTAATTAATTAAAAAAGGCGACCACAAGGGCCGCCTCTATCCAGGCCGGACGGGTATCCGGCCTGAAGATGTTTTAGCAGGGTCTCCCGCCGGCATATATGGCAAGAACCTCGAATTCGCCACCGACAATGTTGTTCCGGTGCAGCGCCTTCTCAAATTCCTCCCAGCTCAGCGTGAATTCCCTACCGTTGATACGTGCTCTGACCGACATGACTCTATCCCCCTTGATGTTTTGTTGGTGGCCCAAAAGGGCTCCCGACAACCACCGCCAAAGCGGTGGCTCTAAGGAACCCTCTTGAGCCGGGGGAAGAGTCGAGGGAGGACGCATGAAGCGCCGCTCCCCCGCTATTTATAAGAGTCCCTGTTCAACAAAGCTCAGGAACTGGTCATCTCCAACAATGATGTGATCCAGAACCCTGATGCCGAGAATCTCGCCACTTTCCTTGAGACGCCTGGTGATGGCAATATCCTCACTGCTTGGGTTCGGGTCACCTGTCGGATGATTATGTACGAGGAGCACGGCCGCCGCATTTGAGAGGCATGCCGTTTTGAAGACCTCGCGACTATGGACAATGGCCTGGTTGAGTGATCCGATCGACACGCGATCAAAGCAGACAATCCGGTTTTTGCCGTCCATATGCAGAACTATAAAGTGTTCCTTCGTCTCCAATCGGAGATCCCGGAACATCTCGAATACCTGTTGAGGCTGCGTAAACCGCATTGACACCCACTGTGGGGCATCATCTCTGACAACTTCGTTGCGGTAACGGGCTTCGATTGATTTTATGAAGATTCTTTTTGTTGTCGGTACTACTGGTTCTCCGAAGAGATCGAGATTCATGTCCGCCTCCTGAAATGTTGAGGGCGGACCACCCCGGGGGCAGTGTCCGCCCCCATAGGGTTGATTGTTATTGATTCAGGTTACTGGAGCGCCAATACGGCCTCCCGGAAGCTCACCACATCCAGCGCCATAACAGCACTGATGGAATCCCATGACCGGTTACAGACGAAACAGTGGACATGGTTGTCATACAGGGCCATTGACGGATTACTGTCCTCATGAAACGGACAGCACCGGTGCCTTCCCTTGGGGAAGGCGATGATGCTGGTGATGGGATACTGCCGGGCCTGGTCGATCATCTCCGGGGTA
>JAYSLX010000265.1:0-11068 GCA_043725245.1 Geobacteraceae bacterium
GGCACGGTCATTTTCAGCGGCTGGCGCAACGGTTACGGCAACACCGTTATGGTCGAACATAACGATGGCATGGTGACCGTGTATGCCCACCACGAAAGAAATCTGGTGAATGAAGGATCGACGGTGGATCGGTCCACGACTATTGCCTTTTCCGGGTCAACCGGCCGCTCAACAGGTCCTCATCTCCACTTTGAAGCCTGGAGATCCGGAGAAAACATCACCCCTTCATTCATGCCGAGTGGAACCACGATTCAACAGTCTCAGGCCGTTGCCGGGGTTCCTATCCGCCGTTATCTTCAGGAAGACGGAACGATCCTGTTTACAAATCTTAGATAATCTTCTTTAATTTATATTTCATACATCACGGACTTCCCCTCTTTTTTGTCCCGCGCGTCGGCAGGGCGCCCCACGGGTCGTCCGGCCAGGGATGCTTTGGATAACGCCCTTTAAGTTCCTTCCTTACCTCTGGATAGGTGTATTCCCAGAAACTGCGGAGGTCTCTCGTTACTTGGATCGGCCGGCGTGCCGGTGACAGCAGGTGGAGGAGTACCGCCACCCGGCCCCAGGCTACCATCGGCGTCTCGGCCAGACCGAACATCTCCTGGAGTTTGACCGAAAGGGTAGGCTCCCCATCGGTATAATCAAGCTGGAGTCTTGAGCCGCTTGGCACAGTCAGATGCATCGGCGCTCCTTCTTCGATCAGATGCAGCTGCTCCCAGGAACAAAGCCCCTTGAGAAGTGCAAGCATATCCAGACGCCGCAGGTCGGCAAGCGATTTCATGCCATGCAGGGCAGGAGCCAGCCAGTCGGAGAGCGTACCTGAAAGGTTGGCGATGGAAAGATCAGGCCACTCCCGCTCAAGAGTTGCACTCTTCAGGAACTGCAGACGGGCCTGAAACTGGCGGGCTGCGACCGTCCAGGGAAGATCCGCCAGTTCCTTGTTGCCGGAAATGGCTGCAATGAGCGCAGTTGACGCCTCTGTATCGTCGGGCTGAACAGGGTGACTGGAAAGCACCAGATCACCCAGGCGCTCTTCCAGAAAAGCCGAAACCCTGCCATCTTCCGCGTTCCATATCGATTTACGCTTCTGCAATACAGCATCGGAAAATTCGCGACGGAGCAGATGGAGAGAAACTGCAGAGGCGCCATGAATAGTCCCGTCTTTGCCTGGATTCCCCACAACCTCCACCGCCACGATAAACGGCTGGTCATACAGTGCGCTCTGCCTGCCAAGTTCTGCACCGGTGCCATTGGCAAGGAGGTAGCGGCCAGAACCCTTTTCCCTCTGCCTGGCGATCCGGTCGGGAAAGGCCTTAGCCAGAAGGATTCCAACTTCGTCAGCCAAAGAAGAAGGCATACCTGGCTGCGCCTTTATCATCCTACGCAGCCGCTGCGCAACCTGCTCAACCTGCAGGCAGGCGTGCAGGTCAAGTATGCGTGAGAACTGGTCCTTGCGCTTGGATCTCCATTCTGCAAGCGCCTCCAGCCGATCGACATAGTCACAGCTGCTCACATGCCGTTGTCCGGACTGATCGCGGCGGAAGATGTCGCGTTCCCCAAGCAGCGCCGCCAGGTCACAGGCCAGTGCGGGAGTCCCCCGATCTTTACCTGCCAGGACGAGGCTTGAGAGCCGTGGATGCAGCGGAAGATCGGCCATCCTCCGACCGCGGCAGGTAATCCTGCTCTGGTGGTCCAGCGCTCCAAGGGTATCAAGGAGCAGGCGGGCTTCGCTCAAGGGTCCTGGAGCAGGGGGATCCAACCAGGAGAGTGCTTTCTCGTCAACAATCCCCCAGCTTGCCAGCTCAAGGGCGAGGGGCGTAAGGTCAGCCACCCTGATTTCCGGAGGATTGTAAGGGAGGAGTGTAGCCTGCCCCCCCTCGCTCCAGAGCCGGTAACAGATCCCGGGGCCAAGGCGGCCTGCCCGGCCTGCGCGCTGTGTTGCCGACGCATCTGAAACTCTCACCGTCTGAAGCCGGTTCAGACCCGAGGCTGGATCATAGTGTATTCGGCGGGTCAGGCCTGAATCGATGACCACCCCTACCCCCTCTATCGTGAGGCTGGTTTCGGCAATATTGGTGGCAAGGACCACCTTGCGCCGGTTTGTCGGCATGATTGCCCGCTCTTGCTCGCCGAATGGTAGATCACCGTAGAGCTGACAGATCAGCAGTCCATTTGTTCCTTCTTCGCGCAATAAATCGTGACATTGGCGGATCTCTCCGGCACCGGGGAGAAAGACCAGAATGTCTCCGGAGGCTTCTCGCAGAGCACGCAGTACGGCATTACAGGCGCCTCTGGCGATGCCGCCCTTTGGTTCGCCAAGATATTTTGTCTCTACCGGATAACTCTGCCCTTCACAGGTGATGACCCGAACCCCTCCAAGCAGGCGCGCTATCCGTGCACTCTCAATAGTGGCCGACATTATGACGATTTTCAGGTCGGGGCGGATTGTGCGTTGCACGTCGAGGCAGAAGGCAAGGGCTGTATCGGCATGGAGGCTTCGCTCGTGAAACTCGTCGAAGATTACGACTGATACCCCTGTCAATGCGGGATCGGACTGGAGTCTGCGAGTCAGGAGCCCCTCGGTGACAATTTCCAGGACCGTATCCCTCGACACCTTCCTGCTGAAGCGGATGGCATACCCCACTCTCTGGCCGACCTCCTCGCCGAGGCTCTTGGCGAGCCATGAGGCGGCATTCACCGCTGCCAGACGTCGTGGCTCCAGCATGAGAATGGTTCCGCTTCCGAATAACGGCGAGTCAAGAAGTGCGAGAGGGACCCGGCTGGTCTTTCCGGAACCGGGTGGGGCCTGGAGGACGGCGCCCTCTCCTTCAGACAAGGCCAGGAGAAGTTCGGGGATTACCAGATCAACAGGCAGGTATTGCATTGTCAGGATGGGATCAGAGCTTTGAGGTCGGCAAGCGAGATATCTGCAAGGGAACTGACAACAGAGGATGCTTCCACAAGCAGTGCTGCAGGATAACTGTTTGTCACGGCAAGGACCGGCATCCCTGCCCTTCTGGCCGAGGCAATGCCCGCCGGGGTATCCTCAATGGCAACGCAGCTCGAAGGGACGATTTCACGGTCGGGAAAGATATTGGCGAGCCTTTGAACTGAAAGCGCATAGCTGGCCGGATCGGGCTTGCTTGCCGCAACCTCCTCAGCTGTTACCTTGACTGAAAAGGCTTTATCCAGGAAAAGCCGGGAAAGGATCGGGTCGACATCGCTGCGAAGAGCACCGCTACAGATGGCCAGCGGAAGCTTGCCGGCAAGAGATTCGATCAGTTCGACCACACCAGGATAAGGAGTTACACCTTCGCCCACAACATCCTGAAACAACCGCGCCTTAAGGGATATCAGCTCTTCAAGGGCATTTTTGTCAAGCTCTCTTCCCCCTGAACGGAACGCCTCCTTAAAGGCGTCTCGGTCATCAAACCCCATATAGCGAGCAACGTACTCATCCCATGAATAACCGAGCCCCAGCGGTTCAAGGATTACCTGGAACGACCGGTAATGAATCGGTTCAGTATCGACTATTATCCCGTCAAAATCAAAGATAACGGCTGCAAGCATTTTCCCCTCCAGACGATCTTTCAGAATCTTCCCACAAGGGCGAGCAATGCGCCGGAATCTGTAACCTGCGGCACCACCGACAGCCGATTGGATCTGCCTGATGCATGGTAGCCAGTGACTACTCGTCCGCAGAGCTCTCCTATGGCAGCACCGAGCAGGACATCGCTCGCCCAATGCTTATCCTGGTAGATCCGGGAAAAGCCGACAAAGGCGGCAGCTGTATAGGCACCAATGGAAGCAATTCGACTCTCACTGGTTGCGGCCATGACCGATGCCATGGCAAAGGAACTTGCGGTGTGCATGGATGGAATGGCATCATAATCCGTCCTGAACTGGAATGGTCGGAAGCTACCCGACCCACGTCCTGCTGCAGGCCGGCCACGACCAATGGACTCTTTCAGCAGCAGGGTTGAGGCATCGGCAAGAATGGCAGCCTCGCCGAACATTTCGCCCAGTTCCCTGTATTTGGGGGATTTGGAAATGACGCCACCACCATAGACCGCAGCCGCTATCCCCAAGTGTATGAACGGATCACCAACCAGGGTACCGGCATCCGTTGCCCTGTCAAGATTTCTCCCCTTTTTATCGGCAAGCCTTTCGCGTATATCTTCGTCGTAGATGCTCGTGAGAGCTACCGAGCCTGCCACTAGAAGGGTACCTAACAGGCCTCCGTCCTTCAGGTCCACCGGGGTGCGTATGACCTCTGCAGACTCTTCTCCAATTCGTCCGACAGCACTCCGTATCTCTGCGGAACTGGTGAAAACACTCTCTTCAGCACTTACTTTCAAAGGTCCGAACAGCATTGCAACGAGGAGAGCTGCCGCCAGTATGCGCTCACTTTTATGATCCGTAACCGAGCGCTTTCCGGCCATATACATCAGAATCAAGACCAGCAATGCACCTGCCGCATCAGCAAGGGCATCGAGCGGATCAGCAGAGCGGTTCTTTGTGAGAACCCCTTGAGCGACCTCCATCAAGGCGCCAAAGGCGACAACTGCCAGGTAAACCCGCCGGATAAGTACCCTTCTCTGAAGGTTCAGAGCTGAACAGGCGTTCACAATCAAGAATGTAAGGATGCCATAGGCGGCTGCGTGCTGGAACTTGTCCCAGCCTAAGAGTGAATTGCTGATTTGGGGGGGCGATGGAATGAGAGAGAGCCAGACAATGGCCACAGACCATACTATGCAGAGAACAAAGAATAGTTGGTAGATGCGCCGGCTCATCTGCTACGCCGGGAGGAAAGCCTGGAAACGTTATACGGCCGTGCCTGACGGCCGGTTGGTACTTGATTCATCAGCGTAATCCGATCAGAATGGTACCGGCAGTCAGGGCAACGTTAGCCAGAATTTGAGTTATATCCTTGATATCCCTGAGCCACGCGGTTCTCTCAAGCTTCTGCGGGATGACGAGCGTGTCTCCCGGCTGGAGAGGAGTCGCCATAAAGCTGCCGAAGGACCAGCTGGCGGCGTTGTCATCCCACTTGATACCGAAAGTGGATTGCTGGCGGCTGAAGACTGAGCCATCAGCACTGATAATGTACATCTCGCTCTTTTCGGCGTCGCCGGTTACTCCCCCTGCACGTTCGAGGTAATAGGAAAGTTTCTCTCCAGGCTTATATATGAACGATGTCTGATTGTATACCTGCCCAAGAACGTTTACGACACTGGAGCGAGAGGGGATGTTAAGGAGATCACCACCCTGAAGCTCTATGTCGCTTGGACTGTTAATGAATTTATCTATCGAAGAGAGGCTTATCACGACCCGTCCCTCAGCCTTGAGGGTTTTTAGCCTTTCAAGATTCTTCTGGAGGCCTTCAAGCGCAGCCTTGGTAGCCTCTAGTTCCTCTCTTGAAGCAGCGACCGATGAGAGTTCCCCCTGCTTCTTCATGATATCCTGTTCGGCACGCTGGATGAACTCATCCATCCGTTTCTGCTGGTCGCGCTGTACCGATTTCCTGAAAAACCGAGCTCCTTTCATATAGGACTTGTCGCTAAACCCGCCGGCACGCTTGATGACCGAACTCAATCTCTCGCCCTTTGTGATGGAGTAGGTGCCGGGAAACCTGACCTCGCCCTGGATGGTTATGAAACGGTCTGAGGATTCAAGCCACTCCTGGATCCCTCTGACTATCAGGACGTCATCCGGTTTTATTGTAAGGTTATGCTGCGGATCGCCAGCCATAGCCTTGCCAAGGTCTATATCAACACGTTCAGACTTGGCCACACCATTATCCAGAAGAATGCGGGTCAGCTCGGCTTTGTCCATAAAGGCGTTTCGCTTCAGGCTCCCGCTTGCAGAGACAAGATCACGGATAGTCATGTTCGGGTAATAATCGTATGTTCCCGGATTCACCACCATGCCGTTTATCGCAACAGTAGGCTTATCTACCATATCCATACGCGAGAAGACCTTGATGGTATCCTGCTCCTGGAGTGCGATATTCTCCTGCGGGTCTCCGGCAAGCACCTTGCCGAGATTGATGGCAATGGTTTCACGGTGGAAGTCGGGAGGGAGCAGACGGATGACCTGGGCAGTCTCCAGATAAGCATCAGGGAGGATCGCGGTAAAGGAGGGGAGCAGATCAGACACCCTCATCCCCTTCCGGTACTGGTACTCGCCTGGCCGTACCACGTTCCCCTGCAGCATAACCACCTGGCGGAGTGCCTGCATAACGGGAAAAACCTTTATCATGTCGCGGTCCATAACTTGCACAACAGTCGACGCAGGGTCATCCTTGCCACTTTGTAAATCCAGGTCAGAAACAACCCGACCCGCTTTGGGCTCGAAACGTTCGACCTGGACCCGGCCCAGGTCACCCAGAGCTGTTGCTCCTCCGGCCATTGAAAGAAGCTGCCAGAGGGTGGTCTTACCCTTAAGCTCGTAGATAGCCGGACGCTTCACTTCACCGGCCACTCCCGCCACTGCCCCTACCACAGGCACGAAGACCGTATCGCCGTTTTCAAGCCTGAAGTCTCTGGAGCGATCACCTGAGAGGAACATATCATACAGGTCGATCTCCTGGACAAGCTTCCCCCCCCTGGTGAGACGGATATCTCGCAGGCTTCCACTCTTTGTTGGGCCTCCTGCCAGGGCAAGGGCATTGATGACGGTAGCCGTTGATGTAACCGAATAAGCGCCTGCGGATTCCACTTGCCCTACGATGAATACCTGTATCGTCCGGAGACGACCGAGGGTAACATTCAGTTCGAAACCCTTATAATAGTGGGATATAGCCTTTGCCACAATCTCTTTGGCCTGACCGAAATTGGCCCCCCAGACCCTTACGTTGCCGACCCGGGGAATGGTAATTTCGCCGTTACGATCAACCTCCAGTTCGTATCTCCCCTGAACCGACCCCCAGATGTCGATTCGGAGAGAATCGCCATTGCCAAGAACGTAATCGGATCCTACCGGGGAGCTGTCAAAGGGGGTGACAGCCAACCTGGTGTTCTTGAAGAAATCGTACCCAAACTGCTTGAGATCGCGGCTGAAAGGCTCTGAATCTACCTTGTCCTGCAACGTGAATGTCTTAGAGCCAAAGGATTTTTCCAGAAGCGAACCACGCTCTTCCTGAGGGACAGGTATCACCTTCTCCTCGTTGGAAAAAAACGTCAGGTCTTCTGCTATTGCTTCAGCATCTTGCAAAGGTTCCTGGTATTTCTGGGTAATAGTTCCCTGGACCTTGAAATAATAGATCTGATTGTTACGCAGAAAGCGAACTTTATAGTCGGTAACGGATCCGACATCGAATTTTTTGTCGTAGCGTCCTGACTCTATCCCGTAAAACACTGTAAAACGAGGCATAGTGTTACCCGGTCGCTGATTTAAGCCATTTAGAGCCCAGGATAGTGCCACCATGCTGTCGCCAGTCTCAACTTTGAGGATGATTTTCGGTTTTTTTAAGGGAAGGCGCTGAGCCTGTTCAGTGCCTACGGTAATTGTTTCGGCCCTTGTAGTGTAGCGGGTGTCAGTCTTTGAAGCCTGCCGGTCACCCGGCATCACTTTGTCCTGCTCATCACCCGATAAGGCCTTGATCATCGGTTCTCCGAGAGGAATCTCCTTTTTGACATCGCCAATATAAACGCCCCCCTCCTCAGGAGTTGTATTATCCTGAAGTGAGGCGGCGAGAACTGTCGTCGACATGTAGATAACTATAAGCAATCCCCAAACAAAATTGCGATATTTCAGCATAATAGATTATCCCTTCGACATGTGGATCTGCGGTTCCACCTTAATGATTGCGTGTCTTTCTCAGAAACAGGGCAGATAAAAAAAACAGCAACCCTTTATTAAAAAGAATTACTGTTTATAAAATGGTGATCCCAAGGGGACTTGAACCCCTGTTACCGACGTGAAAGGCCGGTGTCCTAACCACTAGACGATGGGACCTGATGATGTATCTGATTTTATATATTAATAACAAGCTCGTTAACACTGGTTGGAGTTAGAGGATTCAAACCTCATGATGACGGAATCAGAGTCGCTCAGCACCTAATTAAGTCACTTCTTTTACAATATCCTAAATGCATAGTCAATATAAATATCAAGGCATTACTCACTTATTATACTTCTCAATAAATTAACCATTTCGACTATTTGTATCGGAAGTTTTGAAGTTTTTTTGACTTGTTTTTATTTCTTGGACGAAAGCCCCATCAGATACACCCCTCAATCTGTGCATCAGATTGTGTGTACATATCCGAGTGGGGCTTTCTAGTCACCTAACAGCCTTGATTATAGAGACTTTTTAGTAATGGTGGCAGTGCAGGGATTCGAACCCCGGACCTAGCGAATATGAGTCGCTTGCTCTAGCCAACTGAGCTACACTGCCGTAAAGAGTAATCATTAATCTGCTGGACGAGGCAGCAAGACACCTTGGCTGCCCCAAGAGGAAGGCATCTGTTTCTACCTAGGATACCGGAACGAAAAGTTTTATACTGGATGAACCGGTTGATGTCAAGAAAAAACCGGCTTACTATCGCAGCGGAAGCGGCAAAAAAACAACGGGGGTGCTGGTGTACCGGCATTACCCCGTTGCTTGCTTATGGATTTACTTTAATCGGTACTAGATTAGACCGTGTGCAACCATGGCGTCGGCAACCTTGATGAAGCCACAGATGTTGGCGCCAAGCACGTAGTTGCCCGGATCACCGAACTCCTCTGCCGTTTCAAAGCAGCTCTTGTGAATACCAATCATTATATTTTCGAGTTTCTTTTCCGTGAAATCGAAACTCCAGGAATCTCGACTGGCATTCTGCTGCATTTCAAGCGCAGAAGTGGCGACACCACCTGCATTGGCAGCCTTGCCCGGACCATAAGCGATCTTTGCATCAAGGAATATTTTGACTCCTTCCGGAGTAGTCGGCATATTTGCTCCCTCGCCCACAGCAAGACAGCCGTTCTTCACCAGGAGTTTTGCATCCTTGCCATTTATCTCGTTCTGGGTTGCAGAAGGCATTGCAACCTGGCAGGGGATCTCCCAAATATTCCCATTCGCAATGTACTTGGCATCCTTGTGGTAGCTTACGTAATCCTGGATGCGACGGCGCTCAACTTCCTTAAGTGTTTTTATCAGTTCCAGATCGAGACCTTTTTCATGGTAGATGACACCGTTTGAGTCCGAACAGGCAACACACTTGCCTCCAAGCTGGTGGATCTTCTCGATGGTATAGATGGCAACGTTTCCGGAGCCGGAAACAAGGCATGTTTTCCCAGCGAAAGAGTCCTTGCGAAACTTGAGTGCCTCATTAATGAAAAAGGTGGCTCCGTAACCGGTTGCCTCAGGGCGAACCAGCGAACCACCCCAATGCAGCCCCTTACCGGTGAGAACGCCTGCCTCGTAGCGGTTTGTTATACGCTTGTACTGTCCGAACATGTAGCCAATCTCTCGACCGCCTACGCCTATGTCGCCTGCAGGCACATCGGTGTGCTCTCCGAGGTGACGGTAAAGCTCTGTCATAAAGCTCTGACAGAAACGCATAACTTCGTCATCAGACTTACCTTTTGGATCAAAATCGGAACCACCCTTGCCACCGCCAATCGGCATGCCGGTCAGGGAGTTTTTAAATATCTGCTCAAAACCGAGAAACTTGATTATGCCGAGATACACGGAGGGATGGAAGCGAAGTCCACCCTTATAGGGGCCGAGAGCACTATTGAACTCGACGCGGAAACCCCGGTTAATGTGAACTACGCCCTTATCGTCCTGCCATGGAACCCTGAATATTATCTGTCGTTCCGGCTCGCAGATCCTTTGAATGATCTTACGCTCCATGTACTCCGGATGCTTAACCATCACGGCACCGAGGGATTCGATAACCTCACGGACCGCCTGGTGAAACTCAACCTCACCAGGGTTCCGTTTTAGCACGTCCTGATACATCCCTTCCAATTTTTCGTCGATATGCATTGTCATACAATACCCTCCAGTTGATTATTATTTGTGCATTAACCGTTGGCCATCAAGCTTTGCCGAGTCAATGCACTTCAATTGCACGTTAAAAATGCATCTTATAGGCCAATAAAAATGATATAAATTGAATAGAACAGATAATGATGTTTTTTAAAGCACTTATGTGCATAAACTAGGCACATGTGCATTTCAATCAGGCAGTTATCGACTAGCATTTATACACGGTCTAATCCACAATACTACACTACAAGCTGTATAAGCTCGAATGATCCAAACAAACTGGCAATTGACAATCTGTGATATTTACTGTTTAGTGGGGACATGCAACGAAAAAAACTCCCTGAACCTCAACAGAACCTGGAAATGCCTCTGCCGGGCAGCATACTTGACCTGACCGTAAGCGGACTCGACGAGGATGGTTGCGGACTTTCCATGTTAAACGGCAAACCAGTCCGTATAGCAGGGGCCTTCCCTGGTGAGTCGGCGCGTATACGAATAACTCACGTCGGCAAAGAGACTATTGCAGCCCGCTGCCTTAATCTGACCAGTCCTTCTCCTTACGAGAGAACTTCATCTCCTTCCCCTCTCTGCAAAGAGTGCGACGGATGCCCCCTTATTCCGCTCTCATACAGATCCCAACTTGCAATAAAGAAGGTCATGGTACAGAATTGCCTGTCAACCTACCCTTCCCTTCAAGAGGCTGTTCTGCATGATACAATCCCTTCACCAAAACAGCTTAACTACAGGACTACGGTAAAACTTGTAGTATCCGGAACCTTCAGATCTCCTCGGATTGGCATCTATCGACGCCACAGTCATGACGTTTTAGATATTGCTGACTGTCCCTTGCACCATCCACTGGTCAATACAATCGTTAAAACAGTAAAGGACGGCATCAAACGTGGCAAGGTGCCGGTCTTCTCTCCCTCCACCGGTAGCGGGATCCTTCGATATCTTGTAATACGTGTATCGGAAAGCGGAGACCAGGCAATGGTTATATTTGTTACTGCCCACCGCAGTTTCAACGAGATCCACCACCTGGGGAAATTCTTGCAGGCCGCTGTTCCGCAGGTTACTGTCATCGCA
>JAYSLX010000266.1:0-14034 GCA_043725245.1 Geobacteraceae bacterium
TTCATGCCCAGACTCCGCTTTAAAAAAGACCATATCGTCACCTCTGTTGTTGCTGTCATCATCAATAACGACGGAGAGGTTCTTCTGACCAAGAGGAAGGTTCCTCCGTTTCAGGGTGAGTGGGTCATGCCGGGGGGGAAGATCGACCTCGGTGAACCGATTGTAGCTGCACTCGAGCGCGAGGTCATGGAAGAGGTCGGCCTGCAGGTGGAAGTGGAAGACCTGGTTGACGTATTCGAACATGTCACTCCTGGCGAAGAAAACTACCACTTCATTATTCTCTACTACCTCTGCCACCCCCTCTACTGCGAAATCAGCCACAATCAGGCAGAGGTTATTGAGGCACGCTGGGTTCATGAGAGTGAGTTGGCAAGCTATAAAATGCCGGTAGGGACGAGCTTTATATTGAGGAAGGTTTTTCCTAATCTTGAGCGACGCGGTAGTGCCGGGGGATCTGATTCTCCAGCCTGAAAATTGCTAATAATGATCAACGCCGCAGAGCGGCGTAAAGAATCACTGAAGGGCGCCCCATGAAAACCAAGTATCTCGGCGAACTGCTGATCACCCAGGGGATGATAACCTCCGAACAGCTTAGCATTGCCATAGAGCAGCAGAAATGCGAACCGGCTTTGCCTCTGGGGAAACTCCTCTGTCGTCTCGGTTTCCTGAAGGAGCCTGACCTTGCCTATATCCTTGACTCGGAAAACAAGCGACAGAAGCTTGGCGAAATACTTATCGCCAGCCGGTTGATAGACACCGAAAAACTCTCCACAGCCCTCTCTCTCAGTCAACGCAAACGTATCCCTCTTGGCATGGCCCTTCTCAAGCTCAATTACATAGAGGAGGAGAATTTGGCCCAGGCTATCGCACGGCAGTATGACTTGCCATACGTGCCTCTCAGCAATTTCCGCCTCGAACCTGGGCTGGCACTCCTAATAAATTCGCGCTATGCAAGGCGCAACCGTCTTGCACCTGTGAAACTGGAGAACCGTTTTCTCACGATCGCCATGGCTTTTCCTCTCTCACGGGACGAGATTGGACAGCTGGAAAGGGCGTGCGAGTGCCACATCACCACCGTAATAGCCAAGGAAAGCGACATCCAGATTGCTCAACATACCCTCTATAACCTTCCTGGTTCCGCAAGCCGGGAGTATCTTAATCTGGAGATTTCCGAGGAAACTGCCCGAGAGCCCCAGAAATCCAAGTACCTGAATGACTACATCAGCGCAGATGTGGAATACTTGGTGAAAAAGATACTGATCACGGGGATACAGCAGGGCGCGAGCGACATCCACCTGGAGTCGAACGAACTCGGCATGCAGGTCCGTTACCGTATCGACGGCATCTTGCAGAGCCTTGATCTGGGCAGCGATACAGCCTTTATCAGCTCAAACTCACGCCAGATAGTCTCCAAGGTCAAAATCCTCTGCGACATGGACATAGCCGAAAAACGCCGTCCACAGGACAGCAGTTTCAAGATGAAGGTTACCAGTTCAGGAGCATCACGGAACGTGGATTTCCGGGTCTCTACTGTGCCGACGCATTTTGGGGAGAGTGTCGTCATCAGGGTCCTCGACAAGCGAGGGGCTACCATAACCCTGAAAGGCCTGGGTTATGCTGCTGACCATATCGCCACTCTCAAGACAACATTTGAAAAGCAGTCCGGGATATTCCTTGTCACCGGCCCAACTGGCTCAGGGAAGTCGTCGGCCCTGTATGCCCTCCTCGATTACCTGAACCTCCCCGGCACAAAGACCGTCTCCATAGAGGATCCCATCGAATACACCATGGAGGGGATTACTCAGGCGGAGGTTAACGACACCATAGGCAATACTTTTGCGCAACTTCTCAGGGCATTTCTGCGCCAGGATCCCGATACCATAATGGTCGGTGAAATCCGCGATCTAGAGACAGCTGCCATTGCCATGCGCGCAGCTCTTACCGGCCACACAGTCTTGTCGACACTGCACACCAACGATGCAACCAGCGCGGTAAGCCGTCTTCTGGACATGGGGGTGGAGGCCGGACTTCTTACCACAACACTTCGCGGGGTAATGGCCCAGCGCCTGGTCAGGAAAAACTGTGACATCTGCAAGGCTCCCGTCACGCCATCGGCAGATCTGCTCGCCCGGTTTGAATTCCCGGAGAACTCCAGTGTCTCTTTCATGCAGGGAGTCGGATGCGAGGCCTGCAGCTACACCGGTTTTAAAGGTCGTCTCCCTGTTGTAGAACTCTGGATACCAAGCCGTGAGGAACTCCTGCTGATAACCCGAAAACCGGATAACATAACCCTGCGCAATGCCGTATTCACACGTGGGGAACGTTACACCATGCTGCAGGACGCCTTCAGGCGTGTCGCAGAAGGTGAAACCACACTTGAGGAACTTGTCAGGGTGGTCCCGTGCGAGCAGATCGAAGCAGGGTTCTCTTTCGCCCCTGGCCTTCCTCACTCTTAGAACAGGACATATGCTCCAGATCATCGATAAAAAAGTAAATCTCGACTTCCCCCTCGGACATCATCTGCACTGTCTTATCGCACAGCTCCCCAATCGGCTGGGCAAGGTAGATAACGGGTATGTCATTGCCGACCCAGTTGACAAGTGGAACCAGGTGGAATCAATCCTCCATCTGATTGCCTCCGGTGAAGGGAACCTTAAAAAGCTGCATTTCCTGATGCTCCCTGAGACGTCAATTCCCTTTGCCCGTTTTGACGATATGCTGGTAGCAATTGACAACGGCTTTCGTCCGAACTCGGTCTGCATGTTCGGATTAGAACATGTCACGCTCAGGCAGTATAGAGAACTGCTCGAGCGTTTCCGCGAGGACAATGCTGAAGCAATTGAACTGGTTGACCGTGATATCGACTCGGGTGACGTTCTGGAGATGCCGGTCAACTGGTGCTGCATTGCTATCAAGGATGCCGGAGGCAGACTCAGGGTGTTTCTGGAGGCAAAGAGCCACCCCTTCCATGGTGAGGAGTTTCTGGACAAGGACCACGACCTCTACAGGGGGCGGCATTTTTACCTCTTCCGGTCCAGGCCTTCCTGCTTCAATTTCATGGCTATCATCTGCCTCGACTACCTCTACCGGAATCTCTACCACTCTAACATCAAGCAGGTAATCGACCACGCAAACCAGCTCTACTTTACCACCCGCCAGGGTCTGGATGCGCTCTTCGTGGTTCAGTGCAATCCAAAGCCGGAGCATTCGAGCTACCGCGATGTGGTTAGCGGCTTCTACGGAGAATACCTTGAGGATTTTCCCGGAGTCCGGGAGACGGTGACAATTTTTGGGAATGCGTCAGGTGAAACTGCTATTGAGGGAGAAAACTTCAACTCTGCCCATGGGCACTCCTATGTCGTAATCAATCGCAACCACAAGCTGGGGAAGATTCAGCAGAAGGAGTTTTCTACCGACGACTTTGAAGGCGCTCCGGTATGCCGGCTTCGCTTCGGGAAGGATTCCCGCCTCTACTACTTCAACCTTCCACTATATCACGAACTCGATCCCCGCACCTCGCGGGTTCCTCTCAAGGTTCATCTCATCATGCACTGGACGGATGATGGGAATTGGCTTAAAATCCCCGGCGAAGAGATGACGACAGTTTTCTGATCGATCGGAATTCGCTTTGCTACAAAATGCCTATAAGGAGAACATGATGTCCAAAGACAAACTCTGGGGTGGTCGCTTCACTGAGCCGACCGATAAATTCGTGGAGGAGTTCACTGCCTCGATCGACTTTGACAAGCGTCTCTATCACCAGGATATCAGGGGCTCCATAGCACATGCACGGATGCTCGGCAAGCAGAAGATCATCCCCATGGAGGATGTGATTGCGATAGAAAAAGGGCTCAATGAAATCCTCCAGCAGATAGAGGCCGGGACCTTCGATTTCTCTGTGGCACTGGAAGATATCCACATGAACATAGAGGCGCGTCTTTCCGCAAAGATCGGCGAAGCCGGCAAAAGGCTCCACACGGGTCGTTCGAGAAACGATCAGGTAGCACTGGACATCCGCCTTTACCTCCGTGACGAGATTGCCTCAATCACGGCCTATCTAGACATGCTGATCGATTCCCTGATCACCCAGGCCGAGACCAACCTCGGGACCATCATGCCGGGATACACCCACCTTCAAACCGCCCAGCCGATCCTCTTTTCGCACCACATGCTGGCCTATATCGAGATGTTCAAGCGCGATCAGGGGCGGATGGAGGATTGCCTCAAGCGCTCCAATTTCCTCCCCCTGGGGGCTGGTGCTCTGGCCGGCACAACCTTCCCCATTGATCGGGAACATGTGGCCGAGATGCTCGAATTCTCAGGGGTGACCCGCAACTCGCTCGATTCGGTTTCTGACCGCGATTTTGCCATAGAGTTCCTGGCTGCCGGGGCAATCCTGATGATGCATCTATCGCGCTTCTCCGAAGAGCTTATCCTCTGGTCCACCAGCGAGTTTCGTTTTGTGGAGCTGACCGATGCCTTCTGTACAGGCTCCTCCATCATGCCGCAGAAGAAAAACCCTGATGTGCCCGAACTGGTGCGGGGCAAGACCGGTCGGGTTTACGGCAACCTGATGGCCCTCCTCACGGTTATGAAGGGGTTGCCGCTTGCCTACAACAAGGATATGCAGGAGGACAAGGAACCGCTCTTTGATACCATAGACACGGTCAAGGGAAGTCTGAAGATCTTTGCCGATATGATCCGGGAGATGCGTGTGAATGCAAATACGATGCGGGCCGCCGCCGCACGCGGTTTCTCCACTGCTACAGATGTGGCTGATTACCTCGTTCGCAAGGGGATGCCTTTCCGCGATGCCCATGAAGTGGTGGGGCGTGTGGTACAGTACTGCGTCGAAAACGAGATGGATTTGAGGGAGCTCTCTCTTGCAGAATGGCAGCTTTTCTCCGCCAAGATCGATCAGGACATCTTTGGATGCATCACCCTTGAGGCGAGTGTCAATGCTCGCTCTGCAACCGGTGGTACGGCCGAGGAGAGGGTGAGGGCCGAGATCGAGCTGATCAAGTCCGGGCGATAGGAGATTGGGCTCTCTGATGAAAAAACTAGTTCTACTGTTTCTTTGTCTGCTGTTCGCTGTCGCCTGCGGAAGAAAAGGGGCACTGGTCCCTCCGGAGGGGCTTGTGCCTGCACGGGTTGGGGCTCTCCAGGCCATGCAGCGGGGGGAGGCCATGCAGATTGCATGGCCCCTTCCTAAAAAAATGGAGAGCGGCGGGAAGCTTGTTGACCTTGCCGGCTTCCGGGTCATGCGGCATGAAGTGCTGCCGAAAGGGGAGGAGTGCACCGAATGCCCCGATGCCTGGAAACTCCTCAGGGGGGTGGATCTCGACTATTTGCAGGGGGCAACGCGTCTCGGGGACCTGATCTATCTGTCGGACAGCAAAATCATCCCAGGGAGTAGCTATCTCTACCGGGTGAGCGCTGTTAATCGTGATGGTGCCGAGGGTAAACCCTCAGTCGCGGTACGGCGCAAGATCGCCTCAACCATTCCACCTCCTACGCTCAAAGCCGTTTCATCACAGAGTGCAGTGCTGCTCGAACTGGCCTACCCCAAGCTGCCTGCCGGTGCAACCGCAAAAGGGTTCTCGATCTACCGGGCGAGAAAGGAAGAGTCGTTGCCGATAGATCCGCTGCCCTTGTCGCCGGTAACCTCCGCAACCTACAAAGACGACCGCTTGGAGCCTGGTGTCACCTATCGTTACGCAGCCGGTCTGATTGCCGATGTTGACGGAGACGCAGTGGAAAGCCTTCTCTCGTCCCCTGTCACAGCAGCTCTCGCGGAGCCGGATTAAACTGCCTGATACCTGACCCACTTTTACCTTGACCCTTACGGGCGTTCATGTGCTACCTTCCCTCCTATGAAATGGCTTCTCATCGCATCTGCAGCGCTGTATCTCTTTGGCTCATTCCGACGACCGCTTTTTCTGGCCGGGCTTATGGGCGAGCTTATCTACCTTGGAATGAGGGGGGGTGAACTTGGCAGGCTGCCGTTGATCGGCCCCCATGACACCCTGGCCTTTTTCTCTACTTCCATTGCTCTCATGGGCCTGCCGTTTGTCTATGCCCGTGGGGCCAGACAGGACGCGACCTTTTCCTGGGGGGTTGGTGCCTTGGCTGCTCTGTTTGCCCTTCTGGCCCTGCCGTTCCCTTCCTTCAATATGCCGATGCCGCCGGTTCTCAACACCCTCTGGTTCGAGCTCCACGTCGCCCTTGCCTTCTTTGCTTATGCCCTGTTCGGAATCGGTGCGTTTCTGGGAGTTCTCTATCTGTGCCGTCGCGATCGGTCGCTCCTGGATCTGCAGTATAAGGCGGCCTTGGTCGGGTACTCGTTCTTTTCAGGCTCAATGGTATCCGGCGGGATCTGGGGCTACTTTGCCTGGGGTACCTACTGGCTCTGGACGCCGAAGGAACTCTGGACCTCCATCCTCTGGCTCTTCTACTCCCTCTACCTCCATCTGCGCCTTAAAGGGCAGAACGCGGACCGTATGACCGCCTGGGCCGGAATTGTCGGCTTCGCCATAACCCTCTTTACCTATCTCGGCGTAAGCATACTGATGAAGAGTTCGCATAGTTTCTGACGAGTCCCTGAGGAGATATGATGCTGAAGAAGCTCTACAACTGGCTGACCTCCGTTGATCTCGCCATCTGGCTGCTGGTGGGGGTCATGGTTCTGCTTGCCATAGGTTCGTTCGTAAGCGGTGAGGGTTCAGGGATCAACGATGTGGCGCTCTTCACCTGGCTGACCGGGGTGCCGGCCCGGATGTCGTGGTGGTTGTGGGTGACTCTCGGCCTGCTGGCTCTGCTGGCCCTCAATACGGTTCTCTGCAGCATGGAGTCCCTGCGGACAAAGTGGCTGAGTGGGAGTTTCCTAGTGCGGATAGCTCCGCAGCTGATGCATCTGGGATTTCTTTTCATTGTGCTGGCACATCTTTTCAGTGCATACGGAGGGTTCAAGGAAGGGGGGCCGCTTCCGGAAGGGGGGTCATTCAGCTTCCCGGATGGTTCAAGGGTGGAGCTTACCCGGCTTGATATCCGGATGGGGCCGATGGGTATGCCGCTCGACTTCAGCGGCACGCTGCGGCATCTGACCGGCTCTGGGGAACTGCACGCGGTCTTCAGCCCCAACCATCCTTATTTTTACCAGGGGTTTGGGGTTTACCTGAAGCAGGTTGAGCCGTTTCCGGTAAAGACGGCAATCGTCGAGATCCACCGGGAACCGGGGGCCGGTCTTGCGCTGGCCGGAGCGACCTTCTTTACGGTTGCCAATCTTCTGCTCATATGGTTGAGGCGCGGGAAGAAAGCGCTTGCGGATCAGTAGCGGATTCTGACTCTATACGTAAGCTTCGCCTCTCCATCGCTCTTCACTGGCACCATGAATTCCGCAGTCGTGGCATCGGCCTTCAGAGATTCGTGTGAGGATTCCACTACCTGCCAGTCACCGGGTAGCGGTTCGAGTACCTTGATGGTGACGTCCTCCTTCTTGTGGTTCCTGATGACTATCTCCCACTCTGCCTCATAGGTGTCGGCTGCAAGCTTTTTCCATCCAGTCTGCCGACGGGTGGCAGCCACATCAAAGGCCTCGCCGACCTTCACCCGCACCTTTTCGTCCTGAGGGGTATGGTCGATTGAGTCCTCACCCACGAACTGCAGGCTGCCGTCGGCATCCTTCTGGTATACCCTTACGGTCCCCTTTGGGAGCGGCATGCCCAGTTTGTTTCTCTCCCGGTTATCGAACTCTACGTAGACCCCAACCTTCTGTTTCTGCCCTTGATCTCCACCTTGCGGTCCACCATACCAACTCTGCTCGCCGCGTATGAGCAGTTCACGCCGGATCGGCAGGCCTTCGGCAGTAAGTAGTCTGATCTGCTTGGCCTGATTCTCCTTGATGGTTGAGGGGCGCTGCAGCGTGTAGAGGTGGTACTCGAAGAACCCCTCCTCGCGGAACTGGGGAGGCGGGGCTGCACCATACGTCAACTCGGACTTGTACATCTTTCCCCGGGGTTGCTCATCGCTCACCCGGTTCACGTTTCCGGCAACGAGCTTAAGTTGGGCGTTTAAGTAGGTTGCACCGCTCCGGTTGTCGATGGTGACCCATCCGTCCAGGGCACCCATGCTGCTGTCACGGCCCAGGGTCAGTACATAGTCTGCCCGCCAGGATATGCCGCTTGTGAGATAGCTCGCCTCTATCTGGTGCTTCCCAGCCTTGCTCCCTTCAAGCAGCCAGACCAGGGTCGGTTTGGCGATCAGGTCTGGCGGGACCTCAGGAAAGATGACCCGACCGGGATGACCATAGGTGACATCACGACCGATCCGGTAGACCGGCGTCCCCCCATTGTTGGCCAGCAGGGTGGCAGATACAATATCTTCCCTTTCGGTGTAGGGGTTCTTCTGGAAGAGCCGGACTTCCTTTCCAACGTACTTGTCCAGAAGCTTCTGCGGATTCAGCAGGTCGTACTCGTAGTTCTGCTCCAGCACCTGCAAGGGGAGTGATGAGCTGATCTGTACGCTTGCAGGGATGATCTGGGCCGCCACGTCCATGAAGCGGAGTTCGCTACTGGCGGCAGGAAGTTCTACGACCCGTCGGTCCTTTACCATCCCGAGGTTGGAGTTGTAAATGGTCAGGCTGATCGACTGCTGATCGGATTGGCCGGAGACCAGGGGTGCTGCCTCGGTGCCAATGGCCAGGAACAGGAGACCCACGGTAAAGAGTGCTGAGGCACTGGATCGTTGAGACATGACAACCTCCCTTTAAATCAAAAAGGCGCCTTGCGGCGCCCCTTTTAACTATTTCTGGATCTTCACCGATTTGATGTGAACCGGAGTCTTCGGTACGTTTTGAAACACGGCGTTTTTCCGTTCCTGCGGGGTTGCGACAATCTTGTCGACCACATCCATTCCGTCGATTACCTTCCCAAAGACCGCATAACCGGCCCCGTCCGGGCTTGGGCGGTTGAGGCTGCTGTTATTGTTAACGTTTATGAAGAACTGAGAGGTGGCGCTGTTAGGATCGGATGTTCGCGCCATGGCAATGGTGCCATGATCGTTCTTCAGGTTATTGTCCGCCTCATTCTTAATGGAAGGTTTGGTGCCAGGCTTCGGTTGAAGTTCGACGGTCAGGCCGCCCCCCTGCGCCATGAATCCCGGTATAACCCGGTGGAAAATTGTCCCTGCATAGTAGCCGCTGTTGGCGTAATCGAGAAAATTTTTGACAGAGATTGGCGCTTCTTTCTGGAACAGCTCAATCTTTATATTCCCCAAGCTGGTCTCCATGATGACCACCGGGTTTTTTGAAACAGGCTCGTCAGCGAGACAGGGTGTGGCAGCCAGCATACAGAGAGTAAGTGCCACTAATAGCTTTTTGAACATGGACATGCCTCCTTGAAATTAGAGATGTACTTTTTATACGCCAGTTCTGCAGGAGGGTCAAGAGTACAGCGCGACAGCATCTTGACACAGGCGGGTAAAGAATCTATGATCAAATCAAATTGTTTAGCGAAAGTGAGGCCGACATGTTTGGTATCGGAATGCCTGAATTGATCATAATCCTGGTTATAGCACTCATCGTAATCGGCCCTCAGAAACTCCCTGATATTGCCCGCTCTCTAGGAAAGGGTCTCGCGGAGTTCAAGCGTGCTTCGGAGGATTTCCGTCACAATATCTCTGAAGAGGCAAAGGCCTCGGATGATAAGGAGGATCTTGCCCGCGAGGCAGCGGACAAGGAAAAGTCCTTAAAAGATGCGGAGGCCAATTATGCAACCACAGATCCGCTGAAGAAGGAAGCTGCTCCCCAGACTCCCAAGGCCTGAGATAGTAACATAGCTGCAGTCGCAAAGGCGGGGGATACCCCCGCCTTTGCCTATTTGAGCTCCTTGAGTTTATCTTTTGCCGCCTTTACCTCATCTGCCAGCGGATAACTCTCAATCAGTTTCTTGTAGACAAACCGGGCGCTCTTTGTGTCTCCCAACTCCTTGAAAGACATCCCCTGTTTAAGGAGGGCTGCCGGTACCTTCCCCTTTGTGGGAAAGTCTTTTATGACCTTTTCAAACTCCAGTATTGCCTGGTCGTAAACTTTTTCGGAATAGTAGTTTTCCCCCAGCCAGTAGTGAGCATTGGCAGTCAGATCATGTTTGGGGAACAGCTCTATGAATTTGCTGAACTGCTCTCGTGATTTAGGGAAGTCGTTTGCTTTGTATGCATCGATTCCTCGTTGATAGATTGCGTCAGGGGTTTTCTCCGCTTCCCGGGTCCGAAGTTCTGCCACCTGCTTTTGAAGCTCCTCAAGTCCCTTCTCTGCCTTTTCCAGGCGCTTTTCTGCTGTTGTCTGACGCTTGTCCGCGTCTTCTTTGAGCAGTGCAAGCTCATCGGCAGGCTTTTTAGTCTGCAGTGCCAGATCGTCTACCTTGCCACCCATTACCTGGAGGTCAACCTTGTTGCCGTCCATACTGGCTTGAAGGTCGGCAGTTGTCTTTCTCAGGGAGTCAATGTCGTTCTGGAATCCCTTCAGGTTCTTTTCCATTCCTTCACGAGTCTCGCTTCGTACCCCACCCAGCTCCTTTTCCATCTTAAGGGTGCGGCTTTTCACCTCATTCAGGTCCTGCTGCAAGCCAGCCAGATCGTTCCTGGTTGCACAGCCGGCAATGAAAAGCAGCATAACTCCACATAGTCCGATTTTCGTACAATGCATAAATTCCCTCTCTGTCAGAGTCTGTCAATAAGGGCTCAACGAAAAAAAGGAGCCGTGACCGGCTCCTTGGAAATGTCCCCTGTGCAGGAACTATTTTGCGATTAAAAACTCGTCACGTCGATTCTTGGCCCAGGCCGCCTCATCGTGACCTGGATCAGCAGGCTTTTCCTCGCCGTAGCTGATTGTTGAGATGCGATCTGCAGCTACCCCGAGGGTTACCAGGTAACTCATTGCTGACTTTGCCCGTCGCTCGCCGAGCGCCAGGTTGTATTCGGCAGAGCCACGCTCGTCGCAGTGCCCTTCAATCTGGAACTTGAGCGTGGGCTTTTTCTTGATCAGCACATCAGCGCTCGCGGAGAGGGTGTCTCGGGATGTCTGTGATAGTGTAGAGGAGTCAAAATCGAAATAAATGGTACCCATCAACTTCTCTGTCTGCTCCTTGAAACCTGAGGTTGACGATGTCTCGTCGCGGACAACCGGTGCCTCTTTGATGGGACTGGAGGCAACAGACTCTTCCTTGACCGGAGGTTTAAGCGGCTCAGGCTGTTTTGCCGGGGGAGTCTGGGGAGCAGAAACCAGCGGCTCATCTTTTTTAACCAGTTCCTGCTTGGCGCAACCGCTCAACACAAAAGCTCCGAAACAGAGCACCAAACAAATAACATAGACAACTTTACGCATCTCTTCCTCCTTTAAGCTGGACTAAAAGTCCTTTGGTTAAGGCTAATGTAGTAAGTCAGAAAATATTTTCTTCGTTTATTGAGCAGAAAATGATTTTGTTAACACACTTATCCTGTTTATCAGGGCTGGGTTCGGTACGAAGCCAATTATACACATCGTCATTTCATTTTCAATCATTCTTCGTTATTAAAATCTCAAATAAACTACCAGCGTGGTGACCAGACTGGTTGGGAGTCGTTCGTTTTCCCACGAGAAACCTTTACCTGTCCTGTCCCGTCTGCCCGCATGACAAAGATTGCCTCGCGCCCGGTTCGCTTGGAGCTGAAGGCAATGAAGCGACCGTCCGATGACCAGCGTGGATGCTCGTTACTCCCTTCGGTGGTGAGTTGCAGGTCACTGCCGCCATCAGGGTTGATGGAAAATATTTGGAAGCCGCCATTCATCTGTCGGGCGTAGGCGATTTTGTCGCCGCGAGGCGACCATCGAGGGCTCACATTATATGAGCCGCTCGTGGTAAGCCGCCTGACATTTTTGCCGTCTGAATCCATTACAAATATCTGCGGCTTTCCCAGGCGGTCGGAGACAAAGGCCATTTTTGAGCTGTCAGGGGACCAGGCTGGAGAAATGTCGATGGAGTCGTGGTGGGTGAGACGCGCCAGATGCTTCCCGTCCTTGCCGAGTATATAAATTTCGGCATTTCCGTCCTTACTCATTGAGAGGGCGATCCGGTTGCCGTCAGGTGAAAAGACGCCGGTGATGTTGGTCCCGCGGGCCGTTGTTACACGGGCCTCTGCACCGCTGAAAAGTTCGCGTCGATAGAGATCCGGGTTCCCCCTCTTGTAGGAGGTAAAGACGATCTCACGTCCGTTCGGTGAGAAATCCGGATGCAGGTTTATGGAGCCGTTCTTGGTAATCCGCTGGATATTGTAACCGTCGTAGTCCATCAGGTAGATCTCTTTGTTCCCGGTCGAGGTCGAGACAAAGGCGATTTTGGAGGTAAACGGCCCACGAATCCCTGTCGTGGTAGACATCAGATCGTCGGCAAAGGTATGGACTATTCGCCTAATGTCGAGTTTTGTACCGGTGTAACGCTTTGCAGCCAGTTCGCGCTCTGTCTGTACATCAAACAGACGGAACTCCACCGAAATGTTGCCGGCAGTCACGGTGTAGCCGCATTTTAAAAGCAGATCCGCGCCGGCCGCTCGCCATGAGGTGAGATCGAACTCCCCGAGGTGGATTCCGCTCCGGGATTCGATCACCTGGGTCTGCGTCACATTGAATGGTCCCGCAAGGGTCAGGTCGAATTGGAAGACATCGGATATCTCACGGGCGAGATCTGACTGTGGGGCTCCTCCCAGGGCAACCGGAGCTGCCAGGGAGAGCTGGAGCTTGCGATTCCCCGGAGCAGAGACCTCCAGGTAACCCTGCTGGCCAGTGAGTCGGGCCGGTGAAGCGAAGATGGTGAAAATGAGAAGGATTGATAAGATTATACGTTTCATAACAGGTCCTGAACCTACTGTTTGCCAACTCCCTGAGGGCTGAAGATGAAACCATACTCGAAGGTTCCGCCGCCAGGAGGAGGTCTGAACTCTTTCTCTGCCCTGAGTATGGCACGATTGACGGAGTCCACGAACAATCGGTCGCTGGAAGAACGCTCAAAACGTGTATTCATGACACGTCCGTTCCTGTCTATGGTCAATACGACCACCACTCTCGGGTTCTTCTCCTGAAAGGCTATCGTAGTTTTGAAGGCATCCACCAGCCTCGAACGGATGTAGCTGGCGTAGTCACTGCCGGACTCGCGGCCGGTTCCTCCAGGAACACCGGCCTGTCCTCCCCTTGATGCCGTTTTTCTGCGAAGCGCATCAAGGGCTGCTGCCTCGTGCCTGGCCTCGCTGTTCTTTTCCAGGTGAGCCAGCCGCTCCTCAAACTCCCTGGAGCTGTCACCTGCCGCCTGTGGGGATTCAGGCTTAGCTTTTGCTGCAGGTGTCGGACGGCTTGGTGGCTTTGCCGGTAGCTTCATCTCAGGTGGAGGCTTTGCAGGAGCGGGAGGAGAGGAGGGTGCCGAACTCCCTGGTGGCACGGAGGGGATGCCCGCCTGAGGCTCGGCAACGGGAAGATTCACCATATCCACATAGTACACCGGTGCCTCGGTAACACGGAGGGCAGGGAAAAAGTGTAACCAGGCAAACAGTCCGTAGAGAGCAAAGTGTACGAGGAGAGAGATGAGAACGGAAGAGCCGAGCCCCTTATTGCTTCGTCTGAATGGGGGGATCATTGACGCTGGGCTGGCTCCGTGACCATGCCGAGCCGTTCCACTCCGGCCCCTTTGATCTGTGCCATGATCTTAACCACCTCTCCGTAAGAGACATCGCGGTCGGCCTTCAAGAAGACCTCCTTCTTCGTGCGGTTGACGAGCATTGCAGAGAGTTTGGTCTTCAATTCACCCTGAGGGATTTCCGACTTGTCCACGAAGATGCGGCCGCTTTTTTCAATGGAGACCACCACTGCCTCTTCAGGAGACTTGAGCGACTTGGTGTCGGCCTTTGGGAGATTGACCTGAACCCCCTGCTGCATCATCGGGGCGGTCACCATGAAAATAACCAGCAGCACCAGCATGACGTCGACCAGCGGGGTGACATTTATCTGCGACATGG
>JAYSLX010000267.1:0-3877 GCA_043725245.1 Geobacteraceae bacterium
GATTGATCTACAGCAGCACCGAGGTCAGAAGGCTGTTGCTGGTGGGGGATGTAGAGGGGGTTGTGCCGCTTATAGGCCGTCATTTCTCACTTGGCGGAAGAGTAGTGGCTGGCCATAATCGAGGCGCAGGTCTCGGATTCCCGACTGCCAACATCCTTACCGACAAGGAACTTATTCCAGGGAGCGGTGTCTATGCCGTCAAAGTAAAGGTGGACGATACGTTCCTTGCCGGGGCCTGCAATATCGGCAACAATCCGACCTTTGGCAACAAAGAGTCTTCGATCGAAGTCTTTCTCTTTGATTTTGAAGGCAACCTGTATGACCGTGACCTGCGAGTCTACTTTATTGCAAGGATACGGGACGAGGAGCGCTTCTCAAATGTTGAAGAACTCAAGCGGGCAATCGAAACTGACGTTTCCCGCTGCAAAGAGATTCTGGAAAGGACGGCACTTGTGGAATACCGCGAGTACCTTGAGGGAGTATAGGTTTTGTCAAAAAAGAGCATAGATCTGAAATTCTGGATAGGCATCGGCATAAGTCTTCTCTGCCTGGGGCTTCTCTTGCGCAAGATAGATCCGGTGAAAGTAGGGGCAGCCTTTCGGGAGATTGACTGGCGCTTCCTTGTGCCGGCAGTTCTGTCGACCTTTGCCAGTTTTTACTTCCGAGCGGTTCGTTGGCATTTTCTCGTGCTGCCATTGAGAAATGTGCCACTTCGCTCCCTCTATCCAGCCACCATTATCGGTTACATGGCCAACAATCTTCTGCCGGCCAGACTGGGCGAGTTTGTGAGGGCCTATGCACTGGCAAGGAAGGAAGGGCTGGATGTCAGCGCGGTCTTTGCCACTCTGGTCATGGACCGCCTATGCGACGGCTTCACCGTACTGTTGATGCTCCTGTTCACTTTTTTTACCCTCAGGCTGCCACTGGGGATGGAACACGTTCAGCAGAGCATGGTGACTGGAGGGTATGTAACCCTTGCGCTCTACTGCTGCGTAATTACCTTTCTCATCCTCCTGAAACGCCGGACTTTCTGGACACTCCAGCTAGTCGGGCATATTCTCCGGCCATTTCCGAAAGTTGTAGGCGAAAAGGTCATCCCGCTCCTCGGAGCCTTTATCGGCGGGATAAGAGTGCCTACAGCTCCAAAGGATATTATGGCAATTATCGGGAGCTCTCTGGTCATATGGGCTTTTGCTGCCTGGCCTGTGGATCTCCTTCTCCGTTCATTCGGGATCGTTCTGCCGATTACAGGCTCTCTCTTCATCCTTATCTTTCTGGTCTTTGCGGTTATGGTTCCGGCCTCTCCCGGTTATGTCGGGACATATCATTATGCCTGCGTTACCGCTCTACAGGCATTCAGTATCCCGTCAGAGAAGGCGCTTTCCGTGGCACTGGTAATTCACGGTGTCAGTTTCTTTCCGGTCATCGTGGCCGGTTTTTATCATATGTGGCGTGAAAATCTCTCTTTTGCGACCATTCGCGATACCTCGTCAAAACAGGAGTAAAACCGTGCAAGTTGACCGCCTGGCGGCGCGCCTCGATCCATGTGCGCTCCTCTCCTTCCTGCTTCCTTTCGGCATATACATGCTCACCCTGGCCCCGTCGGTCACGTTTTTCGATAGCGGGGAGTTCCTGACCGCCATCTACTCTCTTGGATCGGCACATTCACCGGGGTACCCGTTCTTCATAAACTACGCAAAACCCTTCACCTATCTGCCGTTCGGGAGTATCGCCTTTCGAGTTAACGTGGCGACTGCAGTCTCTGCTGCCGCTGCATGCTATGCCGTCTACCTTCTGGTAACTTATCTGCTCAGAAATGACGGACTCGGCGACGACAAGCGGTTTTCCGGCTGGTATATTCGTGGTATCGGGCTTGCGGCTGCCTGTACCTTTGCCTTCACTCCACGGCTCTGGCTCCAGTCCAACCACGACAAGCCGTACCCGCTGATTGCGTTCATGGCTGCAATGATCTTTTTTCTGCTGCTCAGATGGCGAGAGACCTATCGATCAGGGGAAGAGCGGCCTGCATATATCTATCTGGGGGCTTTCCTCTGCGGCCTGGCTTTTGGTGCCCATCAGACCATGATCCTTATGGTTCCTGTCTATGCATTTCTGATCATTGTCACCGACTGGCGGATCATAATGCGGGTCAAGGAGATCATCCTTGCTGTCGCTTTTGCCTTTTTCGGTTTTGCAGTTCATCTTCATATTCCGGTCAGAGCGACACAGAATCCGCTCCTCAACTGGGGCGACGCCAAGACACTCTCCCAGTTCCTCTGGCATTTCCTGCGCAAGGGATACCCGGTTGAAAAACCAGTGCGAGATCTTGCATTACTTCATCAGCAGATCAATGCCTTTAATATCCCTTTCGAATTTACGATGGTGGGGCTTTTCCTGCTGCTGCTCGGATGTGTCGCCTTCTTTCGCAGACTCAGCCAGGAAATCCTTGCCTACGGTGTCGGCATCCTCTCTTTTCTCGCGATTATTGCCGGGTATTTCAACACTCCTTATGAACTGATCTTCCTGACAGAAGAGTTCTTTACACCGCTCTACCTCCTCTCAGCGGTGCTGATCGGGCTTGGTCTCTTTGCCCTTCTGAAACTCCTCCTGATGATGGTGCCGCCCCTTCGTCGTAAGGGACTTCCTGCCGCACTCTGCGTCTGCGCACTGCTCCTTACCCTGCCGGTGAGTATATGTTCTCTTAATTATGTTGAGAACGACCAGCATCTTAACTACATAGCCTATGACTATGCCGGCAATACTCTCCGCACCCTGCCTCAGGGCGCCATTCTGTACACATGGGGCGACAGCGGCGCATTCCCGCTATGGTATCTGCAGGGCGTTGAACGTCTGCGTGACGACACTGATCTTCTTCACACCCCCCATCTGGTTTTTCTCTGGTATCTGGACGCATTCCCGCAACTTTTCACGCGGAGCGTTCTAAGATCTTTACCGCTTGATGCAGTTTCACCGGAAATGGCTCTCGCATACGCCATAAACGAACAGATCGATCGACGTCCAGTATATATCGATTTTTCAACAAGATATTCCGTACCTTTTGACTCCTTTGCCATAGCCCAGCGTGGTATATGCTATCAGCTCTCCCGCAGAGCGGGAGGGGGGGCCAACCCCCCAGATCCTTCGGTTTGGGACCTGTACAGCCTGAGGGGTATGAGCGGTGACATGTTCTTCCGCGATCTGGACACCGGCAAGGCAATCCTCATCTATGGCAACAGCCATGTCGAGGCAGGAGAAACACTGATACGCTATGGCAGATTTGCTGAGGCTCAAACTCAGTTCAGGATGGCGGAGCAGATAGCGCCTGAGATGAAGAATCAAATCATGCAGATCCGCGCCGGTTACGGTATCAGGTAGTTTCCGTCAAGGAAGGGTTCTTTTCCGCCCTGGCGGTGTCAAACTGCGGTCTTGCTTGTGCGGCTTACAGTAGCTCACCTCCGCGCAATCCCTTGATTTCCTTGCCAGAACTAAAAATCCCTTAATTCCGATTCGGAAACAAATAATTTCTCACGCGGTTTTTTTGTATTACGGTAAAGATTTTCCATCCCAAACCGATGCTATTCAATGTGCCGACGATTTCGGCTGAATCGGCCCAGTATCTTGACATTGCGGCACCTTCATTTAATATTTTCTTAACCATCCTGAAGCAATTCTGAGGTTCCTATGCAGGCAAGCAGGCTGGGAGATCTCCTGGTCAGAAACAACCTTATAACCAAAGAGCAGTTGGCCAGTGCTCTTGAAGAGCAGAAACAGTCAGGCAACCAGGTTCGCCTTGGAACAGTACTGATCCGAAATGATGTCATCTCCGAGGATGACCTTGTCTCATTTCTCTCAAAGCAGTATGGCGTACCGGCAATAA